>CAMWSN010000019.1 GCA_947176925.1 uncultured Porphyromonadaceae bacterium | reverse complement strand
AGGGCGACGCTACTCTGCCCGCACTGAAGGCCGCTTATGTAGAGGAAACCGTTTACGTCGGAGCTGACCAGCTCGACACTCTCTGCGCAATCAAGAGCAAGAGCGAACTTATCGCCGACGTTGTTGCACTGCTTCAGTCACCTGCCAAGAACGTTATCAGCGGCTTGCAGGGCGCTGCCGGCAACAAGATCCACGGACTCCTTGAGACCCTCTCAAAGAAGGAAGGCTAAACCTTAACGCAAATTAGCCAAACCCCAATCACAAAATCAATCAAACAAAGTCAATAACACTCAAAATTTAAATAAAAATGGCAGATATTAAAGCTATCGCAGAAGAACTCGTGAACCTCACCGTTAAGGAAGTGAACGAACTCGCCCAGATCCTCAAAGAGGAATATGGTATCGAACCCGCTGCTGCAGCAGTTGCAGTTGCAGCCGGTCCCGCCGCAGCCGGCGCAGCCGCTGAGGAAAAGACCTCATTCGACGTTGTGCTCAAGAGCGCAGGTGCCAGCAAGCTGGCTGTCGTTAAGCTCGTGAAGGAACTCACCGGCCTCGGCCTCAAGGAAGCCAAAGAAATGGTTGACGGCGCTCCCTCAGTTATCAAGGAAGGCGTTGCCAAGGCTGACGCTGAAGGCCTCAAGAAGCAGCTCGAAGAAGCCGGCGCTGAGGTTGAACTTAAATAAGATTGCCTGATTTTCAGGCCAATAGGTTAAGAGTCCGCAATTGGGCGTACTCTTAACCTTATTGTGTTCTCTATCAGTTGAGAATATCCTCCTCTCAAACCTCCCACCCTTTATCCTCTCATTCCTCTCCCCATTAAGCAACTCTTTTTATTTAAATAGATGTCTGTAACCGAAAACAAGCCGCGCGTTAACTTCGCGACTGTCAAAAATCCCCTGCCCTATCCTGATTTCCTTGAAGTGCAGCTGCAGTCGTTCCACGACTTCCTCCAGCTCGACACCGAACCGGAAAAACGAAATAACGAGGGCCTTTTTAAGGTGTTCTCCGAGAACTTCCCTATTGCGGATACCCGCAATAACTTCGTCCTGGAGTTCTTAGACTATTATATTGACCCGCCTCGCTACACCATCGAAGAGTGTCTGACCAGAGGACTAACCTACAGTGTTCCCCTCAAGGCCAAGCTCAAACTTTCCTGCAACGACCCCGACCACGAGGATTTCGATACCGTCATTCAAGACGTTTACCTCGGCCCGATCCCTTACATGACTGATAAGGGCACGTTCGTCATCAACGGTGCCGAACGCGTTGTCGTATCGCAGCTTCATCGTTCGCCCGGCGTATTCTTCGGACAGAGCACTCATGCCAACGGTACCAAACTCTACAGCGCCCGCATCATCCCCTTCCGCGGAAGTTGGATCGAGTTCGCTACGGACATCAACAACGTCATGTATGCCTACATTGACCGTAAAAAGAAATTGCCCGTAACCACCCTGCTCCGCGCAATCGGTCTTGACTCCGACAAGGACATCATTGAAATCTTTGACCTGGCCGAAGAAGTAAAAGTCAACAAGGCTAACCTCAAAAACGCCATCGGCCGCACTCTCGCCGCGCGAGTAATCAACTCCTGGAGCGAAGACTTCGTTGACGAAGACACCGGCGAAGTTGTCAGCATCGAACGTAACGAAGTTATCCTTGACCGCGACACGAAAATCACAGAGGAAAACATTGACCTCATCCGCGAAAGCGGCGTGAGCACCATCCTCCTGCGCAAGGAAAACAACAACTCGGCCGATTACTCCATCATCTTCAACACCCTCCAGAAGGATTCCTGTAACTCCGAACGCGAAGCCATCGCCTACATCTATCGCCAGCTCCGTAACGCCGAGGCACCCGACGATGCATCGGCCCGCGAAGTAATCCAGAACCTCTTCTTCAGTGAAAAGCGTTATGACCTCGGAGAAGTAGGCCGCTACCGCATCAACAAAAAACTTGACCTCGGCACCTCAATGGATGTCCGCGTCCTCACCAAGGAAGACATCATCGCCATCATCAAGTACCTCATCGAGCTGATCAACTCCAAGACCAACGTCGATGACATTGACCACCTTTCAAACCGCCGCGTGCGCACCGTCGGCGAGCAGCTCTACAACCAGTTCGGTGTAGGCCTTGCCCGCATGAGCCGCACCATCCGCGAACGCATGAACGTACGTGACAATGAGGTGTTCACCCCGATGGATCTTATCAACGCAAAGACCATCTCATCCGTAATCAACTCCTTCTTCGGCACCAACGCCCTGAGCCAGTTCATGGACCAGACCAACCCGTTGGCCGAAATCACCCATAAGCGCCGTATGTCGGCCCTCGGCCCCGGCGGTCTCACCCGTGAACGCGCCGGTTTCGAAGTCCGTGACGTACACTATACTCACTACGGCCGTCTCTGCCCGATCGAGACCCCTGAAGGTCCTAACATCGGTCTGATTTCTTCACTCTGCGTCTACGCCAAAATCAACGATCTCGGCTTTATCGAAACTCCTTATCGCAAGGTCGAAGACGCCCGCGTAAACCTCAAGAATGACGAAGTGGTCTACCTGACCGCCGAAATGGAAGAAGGTAAAATCATCGCCCAGGGTAACGCACCCCTGCGCGAAGACGGTACATTCATCCGCAACCGCGTAAAAGCCCGTCAGGACGCCGACTTCCCCGTCGTAGCCCCCGAGCAGGTAGAACTGATGGACGTATCGCCCACTCAGATTGCCTCAATCGCCGCATCACTCATCCCGTTCCTGGAACATGACGACGCTAACCGCGCACTCATGGGCTCGAACATGATGCGTCAGGCCGTGCCCCTGATGCGCTCTGAAGCACCTATCGTCGGCACCGGCCTCGAAGGTCAGCTCATCCGCGACAGCCGCACGCAAATCACCGCCGAAGGCGCCGGCACCATCGAATTCGTCGACGCTACCACCATCCGCATCCGCTATGACCGCACCGAAGAGGAAGAATTCGTAGCCTTCGAAAGTGCAGTCAAGGAATATCATATCCCCAAGTTCCGCAAAACCAACCAAAGCACCACTATTGACCTCCGCCCCATCTGCGAAGTAGGCCAGCGAGTGGAAAAAGGCACCATCCTGACCGAAGGTTACTCAACCGAAAACGGCGAACTTGCCCTCGGACGCAACCTCAAGGTGGCCTTCATGCCCTGGAAGGGTTACAACTATGAGGACGCTATCGTGCTGAACGAACGCATGGTCCGCGAGGATATCCTGACCTCAGTCCACGTCGACGAATATCAGCTCGAAGTCCGCGAAACCAAACGCGGCATGGAAGAACTGACCAATGATATCCCCAACGTCAGCGAAGACGCCACCAAGGACCTCGACGAACGAGGAATCATCCGCGTGGGTGCTCACGTTTACCCCGGCGACATCATGATCGGTAAGATTACCCCCAAGGGCGAAAGTGACCCCACCCCGGAAGAAAAACTTCTTCGGGCAATCTTCGGCGATAAAGCCGGCGACGTCAAGGACGCTTCACTGCGTGCCACTCCCTCACTCAAGGGCGTAATTATTGAAAACCAACTCTTTGCCAAGGCTACCAAAAAATCAAAGACCAAGAATAACATCCTGCTTCCCAAGCTCGACGAAGAATATGAAGAAAAGCAGTCCGAACTCAAGGACCTCCTCGTTCATAAACTCATGGAGCTTACCAAGGGCCGCTCATCCCAGGGCGTAAAGGACTTCCTCGGCATCGACGTAATCCCCAAGGGTCAGAAATTCTCCGCCGCAGTGCTCCGTGACATCAATTATGACACGGTCAACCTGAGCAAATGGACCTCTGACGCCCACAAGAATGACCTTATCCGCGCCACCATAGTCAACTATCTGCGCAAGAGCAAGGAAATCGACGCCGAACTCCGCCGCAAGAAATATGACATCTCAATCGGTGACGAACTGCCCTCCGGCATCATGCAGCTTGCCAAGGTCTACATCGCCAAAAAACGCAAAATCAGCGTCGGCGATAAGATGGCCGGCCGCCACGGTAACAAGGGTATCGTTTCACGTATCGTCCGCCAGGAAGACATGCCGTTCCTTGAAGACGGAACTCCCGTGGATATCTGTCTGAACCCCTTAGGTGTGCCTTCACGTATGAACCTCGGTCAGATTTTTGAAACCGTGCTCGGATGGGCCGGACGCGAACTCGGCGAGAAATTTGCCACCCCGATTTTCGACGGTGCAAGCCTTGACGACCTCAACGCATGGACCGACAAGGCCGGAGTGCCTCGCTACGGTAAGACCTACCTCTACGACGGCGGCACCGGCGAACGCTTCGACCAACCCGCAACCGTAGGCGTCATCTACATGCTTAAGCTCGGCCACATGGTTGAAGACAAGATGCACGCCCGCTCTATCGGTCCGTACTCGCTGATTACCCAGCAGCCTCTTGGCGGTAAAGCTCAGTTCGGCGGACAGCGATTCGGTGAAATGGAAGTTTGGGCGCTTGAAGCATTCGGCGCATCCCATATCCTCCAGGAAATCCTGACCATCAAGTCTGACGACGTCACCGGCCGCTCAAAGGCTTATGAAGCAATCGTCAAAGGCGACGCCATGCCTACCCCCGGCATCCCCGAATCGCTCAACGTATTGCTCCACGAACTCCGCGGCCTCGGTCTCAGCGTCAACCTCGAGTAAGTATTCCATACCTAACATTATAGGACAAACCAATTATGGCATTTAATAAAAAAGACAATAATAAGGCAAAAACCGGTTTCTCGAAAATCACCATCGGCCTGGCCTCTCCGGAAGAAATTCTGGAGAAGTCATCAGGCGAGGTGCTCAAACCTGAAACCATCAACTATCGCACCTATAAGCCGGAGCGTGACGGTCTCTTCTGCGAGCGCATCTTCGGCCCGGTCAAGGACTATGAATGTCACTGCGGTAAGTACAAGCGTATCCGCTATAAAGGCATTGTCTGTGACCGCTGCGGTGTGGAAGTTACAGAAAAGAAAGTGCGCCGCGAACGCTGCGGCCACATCAAGCTCGAAGTGCCCGTGGCCCACATCTGGTACTTCCGCTCTCTGCCCAACAAAATCGGTTACCTCCTCGGCCTGCCTACGAAGAAGCTCGACGCCGTAATCTACTACGAACGTTACATCGTTGTTCAGCCCGGTGTGGCTGAAGGCGTTGAGCCCATGCAGCTCCTGACCGAAGAGGAATACTATAACATCGTTGACAATCTTCCCAAGGACAATCAGTTCCTGGAAGACAGCGACCCCAACAAGTTTATCGCCAAGATGGGCGCCGAGGCCATCTATGACCTTCTGACCCGTATTGACCTTGATGAACTTTCATACCAGCTTCGCGACCTTGCCCACAAGGACGGCTCGCAACAGCGCAAAACCGAAGCCCTCAAGCGTCTTCAGGTTGTCGAGAGCTTCCGTGCAAGCCGCGGCAAGAACAAACCCGAATGGATGATTCTCAAGGCTGTCCCCGTGACGCCCCCCGAACTTCGTCCCCTCGTCCCCCTGGATGGCGGCCGCTTCGCCACCTCCGACCTCAATGATCTCTATCGCCGCGTCATTATCCGTAATAACCGCCTGAAGCGACTGATGGAAATCAAGGCCCCGGAAGTCATTCTCCGCAATGAAAAGCGTATGCTCCAGGAAGCCGTAGACTCGCTGCTCGACAACAGCCGCAAGTCTTCCGCCGTGAAGTCTGACGCCAACCGCCCCCTTAAGTCTCTCTCTGACTCACTCAAGGGTAAGGCCGGTCGCTTCCGTCAGAACCTTCTCGGTAAGCGTGTAGACTATTCCGCACGTTCGGTAATCGTCGTCGGTCCCGAACTGAAAATGCACGAATGTGGTATCCCCAAATATATGGCTGCCGAACTTTACAAGCCCTTCGTCATCCGCAAACTCATCGAACGCGGCATGGTCAAGACCGTAAAGTCTGCCAAAAAGATGATTGACCGCAAGGACCCCGTAATCTGGGACATCCTTGAACACGTCATCAAGGGCCACCCCGTGCTGCTCAACCGTGCACCGACTCTTCACCGTCTCGGTATCCAGGCCTTCCAGCCCAAGATGATCGAAGGCAAGGCAATCCAGCTTCACCCCTTGGCTTGTACGGCCTTCAACGCTGACTTTGACGGTGACCAGATGGCAGTCCATCTTCCCCTTGGCAACGAGGCTATCCTCGAAGCCCAGATGCTGATGCTCGGTGCTCATAACATCCTCAACCCCGCCAATGGTGCGCCTATTACCGTGCCCTCTCAGGACATGGTCCTCGGTCTCTATTATATCACCAAACTCCGTCCCGGCGATAAAGGCACCGGTTATACCTTCTATGGTCCCGAAGAAGCCGAAATCGCCTACAACGAAGGCAAAATCTCACTCCACGCACCCATCACCGTCATGGTCGATGACGTTGACGCCGACGGAAACCCCATCCGTCACCTCCTGGAGAATACCTCCGTGGGCCGTATCCTCGTTAACCAATACGTTCCCAAGGAAATCGGCTTCGTCAACACCGTGCTCTCAAAAAAGAGTCTGCGTGACATCATCAGCCGCGTAATCAAGACCTGCGGTATTCCCCGCTCCGCCCAATTCCTCGACGACATTAAGAACCTCGGTTACAAGATGGCATTCAAGGGGGGCCTGAGCTTCAACCTCGGCGACGTCATCATCCCCGCCGAAAAAGAAGAAATGGTCCAGAAGGGTTACGAACAGGTCCAGGAAGTCATGGACAACTACGCCATGGGTGTTATCACCAACCAGGAACGCTACAACCAGATTATCGATATCTGGACCCACGTCAACTCCGAACTGGCCGGCACCCTGATGAAACAGCTCGCCGCTGACCAGCAGGGCTTCAACCCCGTCTACATGATGCTTGACTCCGGCGCCCGTGGTTCTAAGGACCAGATCCGTCAGCTCTCCGGTATGCGTGGTCTTATGGCCAAGCCTCAGAAGAGCGGCTCCGAAGGTGGCCAGATCATCGAAAACCCGATTCTTGCAAACTTTAAGGAAGGTCTGAGCGTGCTCGAGTACTTCATCTCAACCCACGGTGCACGTAAGGGTCTCGCCGATACCGCATTGAAGACCGCCGACGCCGGTTATCTCACCCGCCGTCTCGTCGACGTGGCTCATGACGTCATTATCCGTGAAGAAGACTGCGGAACCCTCCGTGGCCTCGTCTGCAAAGAAATCAAAAACAACGACGAAGTTGTTGCCTCGCTCGGCGAACGCATCCTTGGCCGCGTCAGCGTCCACGATATCATTGACCCGACCACAGGTGAAGTAATCGTTGCCGCCGGTGAAGAAATCAACGATGCAGCCGCTGACCGCATCAACGAATCGCCCATCGAAAGCGTTGAAATCCGCTCCGTCCTCACCTGCGAAAGCAAGAGCGGCGTCTGCGCCAAGTGCTACGGCCGCAACCTCTCTAACCTCCGCATGGTTCAAAAAGGTGAAGCCGTCGGTGTTATCGCGGCCCAGTCAATCGGTGAACCCGGTACCCAGCTCACCCTGCGTACCTTCCACGTCGGTGGTGTCGCCTCGAATATCGCTGCCGTTTCTAACCTCACCTCGCGCTACGACGGTGTTCTCGAACTCGAAGAACTCCGCACGGTTACCACTGACGAAGTCGGCCCCAACGGTCAACCCGTAGAAGTAGTTGTAGGCCGTCTGACGGAAATGCGCATCAATGACCCCAATACCGGAATGATGCTCACCTCCGCGCCGATCACCTACGGTTCCAAACTCTTCTTCAAGAATGGCGACACCGTTAAGAAAGGCGATATCATTGCCGAATGGGACCCCTTCAACTCAGTTATCGTTTCCGAGGCAGCCGGTAAAATCAGCTTCGCCAACATGGTTGAAAACGTCACCTTCCGCACTGAAACCGACGAACAGACCGGTAACTCCGAAAAAATCATCATCGAATCCAAGGACCGCACCAAGGCTCCCGAAGCCAACATCGTTGATGCCAACGGTGAAATCATCAAAACCTACAACCTCCCCGTAGGCGCTCACCTGATGGTCAACGAAGGCGACGAAGTCAAGGCCGGCGGTGTAATCGTCAAGATGGCCCGCGCCACTTCCGGTGCCGGCGATATCACGGGCGGTCTGCCCCGAGTAACCGAGCTCTTTGAAGCCCGCAACCCGTCAAACCCCGCAATCGTTTCCGCAATCGACGGCGAAGTTCACTTCGGCAAGATGAAACGTGGTAACCGCGAAATCACCGTAACCTCCAAACTCGGCGAACAGAAAACTTACCTCGTACCCCAGTCCAAGCAGATTCTCGTACAGGAAAATGACTATGTTCGCGCCGGAACTCCGCTCTCTGACGGAGCAATCACCCCGGATGACATCCTCAACATCATGGGCCCCACAGCCGTTCAGGAATACATCGTCAACGAGGTACAGGACGTATACCGCATGCAGGGTGTGAAAATCAACGATAAACACTTTGAGGTTATCGTGCGCCAGATGATGCGTAAAGTTAACATCATTGATCCGGGTGATACCGGCTTCCTTGAACAGCAAATCGTTGACAAGAGCGACTTCATGGAAGAGAACGATCGCATCTGGGGCAAGAAGGTCGTAATCGACGCCGGCGACTCTGAAAACATGAAGGTCGGCATGATTATCACCGCCCGCCGCCTGCGCGACGAAAACTCCGCCCTCAAGCGTAAGGACCTCCGTCAGGTTGTGGTACGTGACGCCATGCCCGCAACCTCCGAACAGATTCTTCAGGGCATCACCCGCGCCGCTCTCCAAACCTCGTCGTTCATGTCTGCCGCATCATTCCAGGAAACCACCAAGGTCCTCAATGAAGCCGCAATCCAAGGCAAGACCGACACCCTCGAAGGCATGAAGGAGAACGTCATCTGCGGTCACCTCATCCCCGCAGGCACCGGCCTCGCCGAATACGAACGCCTCGTAGTCACCTCTACCGAGGACATCGAGCCCCTGCTGAAAGAAAAATAATCCGATAATCCCAACCCAACCCTTCCCCCTCGGAGGCTGCACCCTGCTCACACCCAGTGCAGCCTCCATTCTTTTACCATAAAACTCTATTTAATTCTAATCAAACTAAAAACATGAAACTACGTATCAAGAAAATCAGATTAGTCACAACGTTACTTGCCGTACCGGTAATAATTTGCGTGATGGCCTGCAGGCAAAAAGATTCTTCTATTATCGAAGATTACACAAGGACAATTGCACCCATATCTAATTATCGCGATACTATCGTCGGAAAATTCAACGGCAAAGAAATTGACACCTTAATATGTGAACCAACCGGGCCCATAACAAATGATGATTATTTTGGAGATTACTACACGGAATGGAGAGTATTTTCAACTAAAGGGACCGTAAATGAATTAAAAATCGGAGACACCATCGGCATCAAATTTTTGAAAGAAGGTGACGTTGACGGGAACGGGACAGAAGAATGGGGATTCCTAAATGAATGGGTAACATCGGCGTGGACTAATTATAAACTTTTTACGTATAAAGATGGCCAATGGAAACTAATGGTAGACCCCATCACTATCTGGTACGATCACCTTGAAATGGGTTTGTCTGCAAGCGATATAGTACGCCCGTCGGACCAAGAGGGGTATCTTCGAATAAAAACCAGTCAAGTTATAGATGACTATACCTATTGGGCAGTTATTGACTCTATAGTTCCCATTAATCCTCACGATTATATTTACAAACCGGTCGAATGATAACTTTTTAATATTAAAAGCGAGATGCTGACTAACGTTCAAAAGTTAGCCAGCATCCGGTTTTTAATGGTTGGTATTTAGGACTCTAATCATTCAGGCTTAGCCTGCTCTGATGCGTTTTGATACTCTGAATACTCACTACCCGTGAAGGTCAGGAATTTACCGAGTTCTTCAGGCGAGAGATTCCATTTGATTTTAGGATTACCGATAGAGCCGACATGGTCTTTCTTAATCTTAATATCCTGACTCTCTCCGGCCTTAAGGTCTACACCATCCTGACTCCCGGTTTTATAGGTGTTTCGCCATCCATTGCTTTCTTCGCCGTGATACGTTATGGTATATTCAATAGAATAAGCATCGGCAGGAATATCAGTCTTAGCGGTGTTGGTCAAAGTAGCATCAATAACATAGGAATAATTGCCTTCGCCGAACATTCCGGCCAGCTTTGCTTTCCCGCTCTTGAGTGAAATGATGTTGTCAAGTTCAGCACTTTGGCGTTCAGCAAGCCAGGAGAAGAAGCCCGCGTCTGACATACGATTAGCTTTATCGACATCGGAGATACTGTCATTAACCATTCCGGTCTTTATCGCCAAGTCAAGCTTATCCTGGGGAAAAGCAGCGATACCAGAAGACTTAATAATCTTAAGGGCCCCGTTTTCGTCCTGTTCAACATCAATATAGGCGATGTCACCGAAGTATGCACGAGTAACCCCGTCGACATCAGTCTTTTTTAGCTCAATAGTTTCGAAATCGCCGGAGAAAGCAATGGAATCGAATTTCGCTTCAGGATAGACAGCTGATAATGAATCCACCTGATTGGCCTTAACAAAGTCAGCAACCTTATCAGCAAAATCCTGTGTCTTCTTATCAGAGCACCCGGTTGCAACGACAGCCGCAAAAATAGCGGCAAAAAGGGAAAATTTTTTCATGTTTAAAAGAATTTGTAGTAAATTAACTACACAAAATTAATACATTTTTCCGAATAATTAAACGAAAATTTCCTTGATATTTAGTAACCGGATGTCACTCAGTACTTCTATCGAATAAGAACCAAGGACAAATTCACCCCACCGGCAGAACCTAAAGAGGACTTTATATAATTCCCATTGTCATAAATGGTACCGGAAAAGCTCCTTCCAAGAGAATTAGTAAAAGTGATATTGGCACCGTCGATGCTATATTCTCCATGCAGATTCTCGAATATCTGTTGCAGTTTCTCAGAATCACATGTAATTTTCCAGGCTCCTGAAGCTTTATCTAACGAGAAATCGGCGGTAACGCAAGACATTCCACCATTCATGGCTACCAGAACAAATGAAGTATATCCATTGCCATTCCCGACAATATCAATGAGTTCCTGAGTGGATTGCGTAGCAGGGGTTAATTCGCTCGGGACGCGTAAAAGCCAGGTTGATAAGGGAGTCCCACGAAGAGTGAATTTTCCTTCAAACGAACTGCCTCCATCGGAAGAAGTGAGGGTAATTGGGGCATCACCAGGTTGGAGACTGCCACTAACTGTCAATTTTCCTGCGACATCCTTTGTGGTGACATTTCCGGAGAACGTAGCCATATCCGCAAGATTATACTTCAATTCCGAGCCATTGATATCTACTGTTGTCCATAAATCAACCGGCTGACCGGGCATTTTGGCAATACCTTGGTAAGTTACTCCGTCAAGATCTGCAGCTGAGGCAGAGAGGGTCATACATGCGAAAAACATGAGTGACAATGATTTTAAAACATTCTTTTTCATCATTTATAATATTTAATGGTTTATTATTCCGCATAATGCATGCGCATCAACATATTGTCCTGGGTGAGCTCAAACTCCTTTGCATCTTTGCTATTTAGGGGAATCTTGTCGCCGGCTTCATCAGGGGTTTCCGGCTGGTAAAGATAGAGATAATAATTTCCGTGTCGCTCAACGACTTCATACTTTCCGCCTGTACTGAAATCCTCGCCAAGTTTCTCTTTTCTCCAATACTTTATTCCTGACTTGGTTTTCTCCTGCACATTAAATTTTTCATTCGTAAAGGAGAATTCATATTTCCCATTGGAAAACTGAATGACAGCGGTTCCGAGCTTGACTCCTCCGACATCGCCCACCATAAAAATATCTCCGACGAAAGTTGAACCATCATGAATATATTTTCCATTTACTTTAGTAACTTTCAAAGCATTCTCTACCTCTTGTTGGGTATGCTTCATCGCTCCGGGGCGGGTACGTCTTTGGGCCATCGCCTCATTAGATGACGATGCCATCAAAGCGAAAGAAATTGCTATCAGCGACAAAAATTTTTTCATCCTACATTCAATTTGCTTACATTAAGGATACAAAGTTCAGATGTGCAAAGTTAGGCATAGTATGAAATATCAGCAAGTCCTTTTTGGTCCTTTTTTGTCAATATTAGAGGCAAAGGGTTGTTGGAGGCTCGGATAACCTCAGCGAGTGTGTGAAAGTCGATTTTTCTCGCGTTTAGAGGATTCTGACTGCATCGCGGGTGATTTGGGCTTGAACGCGGGGTGAAAGATGAAAGTGGCTTCGGATGAGGTCAACCGAGGTCTGCAGAACTTCCTTGTTCACCACAAAAACGTCCACATCGCGGACCAACTGCCTGGAACGTAGGCACGTTCAAGGGACGCATAGCGTTCCGATGAGCGTGTATAAATCACATGAACACCCGAACAATAGCCGCGTAGCGGCGATACCAATTAGGGCTCATTCCCTCTTCAGAGCTCACTCTAAGGGATAAGCATATCACCACGCAGAGGCTGCGCCGTAAACATTAATTACGACACAGCCTCTTATATTTTATATGCGGATGCTATTAAAGCTGGGCGGTTTGATTAGTTGAGGCGGATTGATTGTTTTGCTTGTCGCCTCGGGCTTTCCTGTTGTTTCTTTTGTCGCCTTTTCGGACTTTCGCATTTTTGCTGTGGGCAAGGTTTTTATTTCCATGACGTGAGGCCTGGATTTTGCCTTTGCCTTGATTGTTGCCGCCATTGACGTAGGAATTCTCAAGGAAGACGATATATTGGTCGGGGCCAATGATGGCCTTAACCTCCTCCAGATATTCCATTTTAGCTGATTTGCGGGCAGCATAGAGGTCTTTCTTATCTCGTTGCTTTTCATCCTTGCGAGCTTGAGCCTTTTCCTTTCGCTGAGCGGCATACTTCTCATCAAGCTGCTGAAGTTTGGTTTTCTGCGCCTCAGTTAGAGTAAGGCCTTCATAGCGATTGTTATTGCCGCCTTTTCGGTCGGCTTTCTTACCTTTCACATTCTCAATGTTGACTGAGCCGGAGTTGGCATTGGTAGTGGACTGTGCGTAACTGCCGGATGCAAAAATGGTCATCGCAACCACTGCGATAGTTAAAATTTTCTTTCTCATAGTTGTTTTAAATTTTAGTGTATTATTATAATTATACCGGTATTTTTGATTATATATATTCACATAGGTCTAACTATTGTGTTGATAATTAACGACTTTTAGAATCTTGCCGTTATCTTCTTTAAAAAACAAAAATCAAATTCGGCTACCGTTTCCGCTGCAAGAATAGCCATTCTCTGACAGGCGTAAGCTTATAAGCATGGTCAAAAGAATACATGTGTTCGCTTCCTTCGCCGCTCTCGGGCAATACGGTCTTTGACTCGAAATTAATAATATTAATTGGCGCTCCTTTGGCCAGTTCAGCAGCCGCCAGTTTATTCTGCTGTTCTTGAGGCAAGCGGGCGCTAAACTCTATGTACTCGTATTTCACTCCAGCTTTATCGGCAGCTTCTTCAAGCGCCCCGAATGTCCCGGCTTTACCGGCGGTGATGAAAGCGAATTTGTGTTTTACGAGTTCGGGGAAAGTCGCGCTGTCCCAATGGCAGTCAACGAATATTGAGGCTGCAAACAAGTCAGGATATGCAGAATTATAGTACATTGAAATCATGCCGCCCATGGATTGTCCGGTGGTATAGAGCCGATCCGAGTCAATCGTCGTGTTTTGGGAGAACTTTTTTACAAGACGAGCAACCATATCCACTTCGTCGGTATGCTCGTAGGCATCGTTTACGGCCACTCCGGAATATTGAGGCACAAGCACATAGCAGGGATGCTCTTTCTGCCATTCATCTGTAGCCCAAACGAGCGCGCCATAACCCTGAGTAAGGGGTCGGGTGACGTCAGTGCCGGGAGTGCTGGCATCTGCCATGAAAAGTACAAGAGGGTATTTTTTTGATTTATCAAGACTCTTGGGGGTAAACAGGTTGTATTTAATTGTCTTGCCCGAAGCCGCATCATTATACTCAAATTGCTCGAATTGAGGCACTTCTGCCTTAATCATAGCCTGAAGAGTAGCGTCGCCACTTTTGTCAATCACGGGACCGCCACCGGGAGTTCCTAATTGCGGTCCCCCGGGCTTTCCGCCTTTTTCTTGCTGAGGTTTATTGATTTGACCATTTTGGGTTATAGTTGTCTTTATCCAGTTGAACAGGTCGTTGAGATTATAATCGCCACTGTGAGGACGATTCCACGGCAAGAAAAAGTTTACATCATAGCCCGCATTGCGCAGTTTTGTAGCGAAGTTAACGGGAACGAGGAAAGAGGTGTCTCTATCTTTTGCTCCATGACGAATGTACCAATGTTTAGCGGCGCCGGCTCTCACATTATCACTTATGAAATACATCGGGTTCATCAAAAATATTCGTTGCTGCAATTCAGGGGATAATACGGCTCGGTCATCTCCTGTCCGCTTACGAAGACTATATTCAGTAAAGTTTGACGGATTACCTTCTGAGTCACCAAACACTCGGTTTTCGGGGGTGGCAGATGCGCCCAACACACCGTAAGCGTCAAAGGCCGGGGGCGTTTTGAGCGGAGTTGCTGTTGCTACATACGTAAGATATTTTTGCCAGTCAACATCTGTCACATAATCAGTATATTCAGCCCCTCTTGGTGCGCCACCTTCCATTACAGGAGGCATCCCGCCGTTTACGGGAGCAGAACCAAGTCGTTGAGCAAACGATGGTTTCGGCTTTTGATAGCGGATAATGCCAATGCTGTCAGGTATCTCACATCCTTCTTCAAGAGCCCTTTGAGCCGAAGCTATAATGAACGTTTTTAGATAATCCATATAATTCTCAGACGTAATTTGATTGCCTTTGGTATCCTTCAAGTCTAACGAGTTTATATAGTCCGGACATAGAGCCGCCAATTGGTCAGACACAGTAACTTGAGCGGAATTGAGATGTCTTACGCCCGTGTTTGTGCATCCATAGAGCCATTCATACTCCATATCGGCATGATTAAGGTCAGTGATGGGGCAGTAACAAATTGAAGCGAAAACGGCGTCAGAGGCACCGGCTGCGCCCATAGCTTTGAGGTAAGGTTCGTATTCGGTCGCATTGCCCGTAATACCCTGCAAGGCCGACATAGCACCTCCGGCACTTGTCCCATCGGTAAATATCAGTTCGGAATTACCGGGAATCAGGTCATCATTGTAGTGGAGATAGCGAGTGGCCGCTTTCAGGTCTAACAGGCCATTGGGGGCAGTTCCCGTTGCAATGGTCTTTCCATTTTTAGTCACCGAGGCACCGTTGCCCCTTGCTCCGGGTATGCATAGCACGAATCCCTCGGCCAAGGCAGGCCCCGTGGCATCTGCCACAGATGGCGTACCGGCAGGAGAAGCCATGTATCCGCCGACATTATTGCGCATCAGAATTGGAGTCTGTTCATCAGTGCGCCCTTTGCGGTCAAGAGGGACATATATGTTTAAGGTCTGATATGTAGAATCCTCAATATTGGTGACATAAAAAATGCCTTCATAAGCCTTATAAAACACTTGGGTGCCGTCAGGCATGGTCAGAGACTCTACTTTGGATTGATCTGGGTTGAAGCGTAACGCCTCCGCCGCGCCGGCTAATACGGGGCCAACCGCGCATAGTCCGATAGCTGCACTTAAAGCTAATTTTTTCATTTCATTCATATTTATTTAAACAAATCCAGTCTCGGAGCATGAATGAAATCCATTTAGCGTGCAGGTATTATTATAACAACTTATTCTCTTAATCGGTTCATTAAGATACTAAGCTGCAATAATAACCGAAGGCCCTAATCCCGTCATGAGAGAATCAGGCGGGTTGGTCTTCGAGGGAGTCGGATGTGGATTTCTTTTTGCGTTTGTGCTCTTCTTCGTCGATGGATACCTGGTAGTTGTTGATTACTGCACCGGTAACCAAGTTGAGGAGCAGGAAGGCAGCGATACAGAACCAGATTACATGGAAGCAGGTAACTACCGTGGGCGACACGGAAATGAGGTTATACTGTGCGGCCGTCACGAGATTATAACGTAAGTCGGTCCAGTCCTCGCCGGTCAACGCTCTGAAAAGAGTAAAGAACGCCTCGCCTATGGTTCCGTAGGGATCCGGCGAATTGGCGGGTGAATGAGGAGCCTCAGTCATGAGTTTTTCATAAAGTTCGAGTTTCTCGCCGGAAAGGGTATCCGGATTCGGCAACCGGAACATTGATACCCCGGCAACCGCAAAAAGATACATAAATATCAAAAACAGGATGCCATTATACAGCAATGACTTCATCGACCGGATAAGCACGGCGATAATCAGCTTGATCTCCTCAAGGGTGCGAAGCAAACGAAGCACACGGAAGACCCTCAGCACTCGCAGGGCCATGATAGTCGAAGCATTGTCAATCACCGTAGGCGGAATCCAACCTATCACGACCAACACGAAATCAAAAATATTCCATCCTCCTTTGAAGAATTCCTTAAGATTACCGGCTGCAATCATTCGGATCACGACTTCAAAAGTGAAGATATACAGAATAAATTGTTGAATCAGATCAACCGTGGGATTCTCATAGGTGGTCTGCACGCCGATAAGGAAGGAATTGACCAGAATCACTACAGTAATGAAATAGTCAAAAGGGCGCCCATAAGCTAAAGATTTACAAAACTCTCTTAAGTTTTTCATATATTAAAATGATTGGTAGGTTAGTTGAAAACAGCCACAAAATTAGCAAAATTTCATGACTTAATCAAAAAAATGATTAAATGGATTAATTTGAAATCAATGGAAGAGCCTGTATATTTCAGCTACACCGCGGCCTCCGAGGCCGACATAGAAAGCGATCAGGCGCATCTTGAGGGAGCCGGTCAAAGGGGTGGCAAGGTCCTTACGCCCTTCGCGACGGTATTCGCCGGCAAGTATGGCGCGACGATAGTCAACGATAGGGAGATAGCTCTCCTTTCCGGAGGCCTTCAATTCGCGGGCTACGGATTCAAGTGCCTGCTCCCACTTCCCGGCCTTGGATGAGAAGTTCCGGCCAGTGATACTTTCAGCCTGAGCTATGATTTCAACCGGCTCGGAAAGTTTGAGTTCCGCGACTTGAGGATTAAGGCCCAGTAGCCTTACGCCGAGAATAAAGTCATTCCAGACCGGAGCGGCTACGGGCCATCCGCCGGCAGCACGCAAGAACTCCGTGCGCACCACATAGCGCTGGGTGGAGAGGATGCAATGGAACAGATGCTGATACATCAGGTCGCCACCGCGGAAAGGCTTACTGACGGTCGAACCGTCAAGATTGCGCCGAATCATTCCAAAGGCGCCGATGTCAGGGTGACCGGTACGCTCCAATTCCGTCATGACTTCCTCAATATGTCGCCGCGGCATGAGGTCGTCACTGTCAAAAAAAAGTACATACTCTTGCTTGACGGCCTCCAGACCACGATTTCGCGCCTCTGTCGCGCCCGGGCGAGGTTCGTTAAGCACCAAAACGTCAGCCCTTCCGGCAGCAAATTCCCGGAGAGTTTCAAGGGTAGAGTCCGTAGAGCCGTTATCGACCAAAATCAATTGGTCCGGTCGACGCGTCTGATTGGCAATGGAATCCAAAGTCGGGCGCACGAGCTCTGCGCGATTCCTGACCGGGATGACAACGGCTATGCCCATTATTGCTGAGATTTTGCTTTACCTGCCAACATTCCGCAGGCGGCTTGAATGTCCTCTCCGCGGCTTGCACGAATAGTGGCCGTGATACCTAAGGAGTTAAGTCGGTCACGGAAGGCAACCATGACCGGTTCGGGCGCGGGCTGGAGATGAGGTGTATCCGGGAGCGCATGATAGCGAATAAGATTGACCCTGACATCAAATCCGCGCAACAGACGCGCCAGGGCGTCGGCATGGCGCATGTCATCGTTGATTCTGTTCCATATAATATACTCCAAGGTCAGACGTCGCTGATGGGCGAAATCATATCCGCGCAAAAGTTCCAGCACCTGCGTAAGGGGCCACACGCGCTCCACGGGCATCAGTCCGGCCCGCTCGTCGGAAAACGGCGAATGGACACTAATGGCGATATGGACCTTCGTGCGGTCAAGCAGTTCGCGGAGTTCCTTAACCTTGCCGATGGATGAAACGGTAATGCGCTTGGGACTCCACGCCATGCCCCATGGAGCGGTCAGAATCTCGATAACCTGCAGGACAGCGTCAAGGTTATCCATCGGCTCGCCCATTCCCATAAAGACGATATTGGTTAACTTTTCAGATTCGGGGATACTCATTATCTGGTTGAGAATCTGCCAGGGGAGAAGGTTGCCATGGAATCCCTGGCGTCCGGTCATGCAGAAGGTGCATCCCATCCGGCATCCGGCCTGAGATGAAATGCAAAGGGTCGCGCGATCCTTGTCAGGGATATATACGGCTTCGACATCGCGGCCACCGGCTCCTTCAAAAAGATACTTGACAGTCCCGTCAGCGCTCTTGGCGGCAGCTTTTGGCGCCTGAAGACCGACGCAATAATGTTCATTCAGGGCCTCACGACCGCGCTTGGAGAGCTCAGTCATCTCGTCGATGGACGTCGAACGATTCACATAGAGACGCCGCGCAATCTGCTTGGCCGCAAACGCCGGCAGCCCACACTCGGCCGCGACATTCCGCAGCTCGGCCAAGGTCATTCCTATTAATGCCTTCTTCATTAGAATTTTCCGGATGAATTAACCTGGTCATTCTCTACCTCCTCGATTTCGTCCTTCATGAAGTTTTCAATAACCCGGACGGTTGAGAGAGTAGAGAAATCCGTCATCAGCTTGACGCGCAGGGAATAGAAATTATCGTCGGCGTCGCGCTCACGTTCCGTCACTATACCTACGGGAATCCCCTCAGGAAAAACAACGGAATAGCCGGAGGTAATAATTGTGTCGCCCACAGCGAACTCGACGTGGCGCGGAAGCTCCTCAAGCACGGCGGTCTGAGGTGATTTACCGTCCCAGACAAGCGAGCCGAACGCATCGGAGCCCTTGACCTTGCAGCTCAGACGCAAGTCACTGTTGAGCAGCGAAATAACGCGTGCACTATGTCGGCCGGTCACGTTTACAATACCGACGATACCATTGCGGTCAATAACGCCCATTTCCGGTTGGATGCCGTCGTCGCTGCCACGATTTATGGTGATGAAGTTGTTGGCGTGGACAATAGAATTGTTTATCACCCGCGCCGTGATAAACCTGTAAGGGGTCAGGGCAGAGTCAGGCGTAACGGTGTCGGCATAAGCCAACTCCTCGGCGCGCTGCAGGCGGCGTCGCAGCGAAAGGTTCTCCATTTCTAGCGATGAAAGACGCTCCTGGAGGTCATCATTAATCGTGCGCAGGTCAAAGTAACCGGTTACGGTATTGGCCGCCTTATAGACCGAGGAACTGACGGCTCCGGCCGACGTCGTATATACGGCTTGCTGGTAAGGGTTGCTGCGAAAAAGCATGAAGCAGCTGACCCCTACCAGAATGATAAATACAAACCATGCGCCGTGGCGCACAAAAAAGTCGATAAGTTGCCGCATCAGCGGATGAGGAATGAGAACTTATCTACGTTTTTGAGAGCTACGGCGGTGCCGCGGGCCACTGAGAGCAGCGGATCGTCGGCAACGTGGAACTGGATACCGATCTTGTCGGTCAAACGCTTGTCAAGGCCGCGAATCATCGCGCCGCCGCCGGCAAGCCAGATGCCGTTTTTGACAATATCGGCATAGAGTTCCGGGGGAGTCTGCTCCAGGGCGCTGAGCACCGCAGCCTCAATCTTGGAGATTGATTTTTCAAGGCAGTGAGCTATCTCCTGATAGCTTACGGGAACTTCCATCGGGAGTGCGGTGATATGGTTTGGACCATGGACCACGAAATCCTCAGGGGGATTTTCAAGTTCGGTCAGCGCTGAGCCAACGTGGATCTTGATTTGTTCGGCCGTGCGCTCGCCCACCTTGAGGTTATGAGCGCGCTTCATGTGGTTGATGATATCGTCGGTAAGGTCATCACCGGCAATCTGGATAGACTTGTTGGTAACGATGCCGCCGAGAGAGATGACGGCGATTTCGGTGGTGCCGCCGCCTATGTCGACAATCATGTTGCCGGCAGGAGCTTCGACGTCGAGACCGATACCGAGGGCAGCAGCCATCGGCTCGTAAATCATATAGACGTCGCGGCCTCCGGCGTGTTCGCTGGAGTCACGTACGGCGCGGATCTGAACTTCAGTAGAACCCGAAGGTATACCGACGACCATACGGAGCGAGGGCGAGAACCATCCGCGCGAAGAGCTGCTCTTCTTAACCAGGCCGCGAATCATCATCTCGGCGGCGTTGAAGTCGGCGATCACGCCTTGGCGCAGCGGGCGGATAGTTTCGATATTGGGGTTTTCCTTACCCTGCATCATCGAGGCCTCCTTGCCTACGGCAATAGGCTTCTTGGTGGTTTTATCAACGGCAACAATGGATGGCTCGTCAATAACCACTTTGTCATTATGTAGAATAATCGTATTGGCCGTCCCAAGGTCAATCGCGATTTCTTTAGTCAATGAAAATAATCCCATTAAAATGAAAAATTAAAAAATTAATAATCGTATAATTGATAATGAAAAATACAAAATACAAAATATAAAATACAAAATACAAAGTAGATGCTACTTCAACTTGCCGTCTTAATAATTCTAACCAACAGATAAATTATCTCTTGACAATCAATAATAAGACTCTCTGACAATGGCTTCTCAATATAAGAAGCGTCCTGCAAGAGTTCTAACCAATATTTTGTCTCGTTTGCTTCTCTTACGGCAATCCGCATACGATGTACAAATTCAGCCTTTGAAGCGCCAAATTGAGCTTCTGCAATGTTCGCACCAATACTTCCTCCACTTCTGACCACTTGATTCGACAAGACATACTCATGTTTTTCAGACTGCAAAAACTTTCCGAGTTTTACAATCCGAAGCGCAAACGCTTTGCTCTTATTATACACGATATTATCAGTCATATATTTTGGAAGTTGAGTTCGCTCAATATTTATATTCTAATATTTGTACTCTTTATTCTGTATTTTTTTATTTTTGTATTCTGTATTTTTAATTTAGTTAGTGTTTGAAGTGGCGTATTCCGGTCATGGCCATGGCGATGCCGTTGGCGTTACAGTAGTCGATGGTTTCCTGGTCGCGGATGGAGCCGCCGGGTTGGATTACGGCGTTGACTCCGGCCTGGTGAGCAATCTCGACACAGTCAGCAAAGGGGAAGAAGGCATCAGAGGCCATGACTGCACCTTTGAGCGAGAAGTCGAAGCTGCCGGCCTTGGCGATGGCTTGCTTGAGGGCATCGACACGTGAGGTCTGACCAACACCGCTGGCAAGGAGCTGTTTGTTTTTGGCCAGGACTATGGCATTGCTCTTGGAGTGTTTGACAATCTTGTTGGCAAACAGCAGGTCTTCAATCTGGGCCGGGTCAACGGGTTCCTTGGTAACGGGGTTGAGGTCCTCGGCGGTCTCTACCTTGAGATCGCGGGCCTGAACAAGGGCGCCGTTGAGACATGAGCGATAGCTTGATTTGGTTTCCAGAGGCTTTTTCTGGACCAGGATAATGCGGTTTTTCTTCGTTTTGAGTACTTCCAAAGCCTCAGCGGAATATTCCGGGGCGATGATAACTTCAAAGAAGATAGTGTTGATTTCGTTAGCGGCTTCAAGGTCGACCTTGGCATTGGTCACGAGCACACCGCCAAAAGCACTGACGGGGTCACCTGCCAAGGCGTCACGCCAAGCTTCGGCCACAGACTTGCGCGAGGCCACACCGCAGGCGTTGTTATGCTTGAGCACGGCGAAAGTGGTCTCCGTAAAGTCAGCAATCAGACTGACGGCAGCGTCGATGTCAAGGAGGTTGTTATAGCTGATTTCCTTGCCGTGGAGTTGGTCAAACATTGCGGAGAAATCGCCGAAGAAGAATCCGGGCTGATGGGGATTCTCGCCGTAACGCATCGGCTTGATACCGTCGACGGCCACACGCAAGGCCGAGGGTACTTCGCTTTGGCGGTCAAAATAATTGAAGATGGCGGAATCATAGGAACTGCTGACGGCAAATGCTTCCTTGGCGAACCAGCGGCGCTGTTCGGGATTGGACTGAGCGCCCTGGGCTGCGAGTAGGTCACGCAAGGGAGCATACTGGGCTTTGGAGGCCACGATGATTACGTCACGCCAGTTTTTGGCAGCGGCGCGAATCAACGAGATACCGCCTATATCGATTTTTTCGATGATATCTTCGTCAGAAGCGCCGGAGGCCACGGTCTGCTCGAAGGGATAGAGGTCAACGATAACTAAATCGATTGAAGGGATTTCAAACTCAGCGGCCTGCTTGCGGTCACCCTCGTCGTCGCGACGGTTAAGGATACCACCGAACACCTTGGGGTGAAGCGTCTTAACTCGACCGCCGAAGATTGAGGGATAGCCGGTCAGATCTTCCACGGCTTCACATTCATAGCCTAAGCCCTGAATGAATTCGCGGGTACCGCCGGTGCTCAGAAATTTCACTCCGCCCTTATGGAGAAGTGAGAGAATTTCGTCAAGTCCGTCCTTGTAAAACACGGAAATGAGCGCAGTCTTAATAGTTTTCATGTTTACTTTGCAAAGTTGTGATGTTTAAACAGCCACAAAGTTACGAATTTTTTCCGAAATATTTCGTAAATTTGCACTCTAAAACAAGCAAAAATTTTTTTAGAGCAGAATCATCTACTTATGCCAACCATCGAACATATAGAAATCAACCGTGACGGCGCGCAAGCCACCATTAATCTTGGCTGCCTGCCGATCCTTGCCACGCGTAATCTAGTCCTGTTTCCCAATCTGGTTTTCCCGATTACGCTAGTGCGCGAAACCAGCCGCCGGATAGCTCAGGAAGCCTACGACAAGAACGTAGCCATAGGCATTTTCTGTCAGCAGGATCCGGACCTGGCCCAAGTGAGCTATGCTAACTTATTCGCCGAGGGTGTATTGGCCGAAGTAGTGAGGATTATCCCTCTCCCCGACGATTCAGCCATCGCCATGGTTCGCTCTCATCAGCATATCCGCCTGATCCGTCAAAACAAGAATCCGGAGTTTCCGATGGCCATCGGCGCCGAGGTCGAGACGGTCAAGGAGGCAAAAGTGCGCCCCGACAATTATTTTCATTACATTCTGAACGAATGTCGGGAACTGACGTCGAAATTACAGGAGGCATCGGCCGACGCCGTCAGCATCGGTGTACACCGCGAAGGAGAACCGGACGCGAACACGGACTATATCATGGAGGTTAACCTGCTCTGTGTCAACGCTCCGCTGCCGATTAGCCAGCGCTATGAACTGCTGACGATTGCCGGAATCCGTAAGCGCCTTGAGGCACTGTATAGTTTCCTGTTGCGGCGCAAGGAGCAGCGAAAAATCTCGGAAGAAATCGAAAAGCGCGCCCAACAGGCCATGGCTGAACGCGGACGCACGCAATACCTTGAATGTCAGCTCCAGGAGATTCGCAATGAGCTTTATGGCGATGACGAAGAAGACTTTGACGAACTCAACCGCGCAATCGAGGCCCTGAACATCGATGAGGCTACACGTACACTGCTCCAAAAAGAACTGAGGAAGCTCTCCAAACTTAACCCGCAAAGCCCTGACTATCAAACCCAGTACGCCTATCTGAAAACTATCACCGAACTTCCGTGGGGCAACGCGACGAAGGATAATACCGACTTTGCCGCAGCGGAAGCCGAGCTGAACTCAACTCATTTCGGCATGGAGAAGGTTAAGGAGCGAGTGCTTGAACAGTTGGCCATGATGTTTCATTCGCCTGAGGCCCATGCTCCGATTCTCTGCTTAGTAGGCCCTCCGGGCGTAGGCAAAACCTCTCTTGGCGAAAGCATCGCACGCGCCATGGGACGCAAGTTCCAGCGCGTATCCTTCGGCGGACTTCACGACGAAAGCGAAATCCGCGGCCATCGGCGCACCTACATCGGCGCGATGCCCGGCCGAATCATCGAATCTATCCGTCGCGCCGGCTCGTCAAACCCCATCATAATGCTCGACGAGATTGACAAGATCGGCGAAAGCTATAAGGGCGACCCGTCTGCCGCCCTTCTCGAAGTCTTGGACCCGGAGCAAAACTCCAAATTCCATGATAATTACATCGATGTTGACTTCGACCTGAGCAACGTCATGTTCATCACCACGGCCAACACCCTCTCGACCATCTCCTCGCCGCTGCTTGACCGCATGGAAATCATTGAGCTGAGCGGATATTCGGCTGAAGAGAAGCGCTCAATCGCCCTTGACCATCTGCTGCCCTCGCTCCGCCGATCAATGCAGTTGGAGGCCGATGAATGTCAGATTGAGCCGGCGACCATCGACACCATAATTACGGACTACACAGCCGAAAGCGGCGTCAGAAAACTCCAGAAGCAATTGTCATCGATTTTACGCAAATATATCCGCGCAAAAGTTAGCAAAAAGCCATTCCCTCAACCCGTTAAACCGGAATATCTGCATGAGCTGTTAGGAGTGGCGCCAATGAGCCGTGACCGCTACGGCACAGGAAATACTCCCGGCGTCGTCACCGGGCTGGCCTGGACCGCCGCCGGCGGCGAAATCCTGTTCATCGAGTGCATCCTGACGCCCGGAAAGGAG
>CAMWSN010000018.1 GCA_947176925.1 uncultured Porphyromonadaceae bacterium | reverse complement strand
CCTATTTTGTATTTTGCATTTATAATTATTAATTTAAGTTGTATTTTTAATTTATCACCAGTCCATCCTCCGGAAGCATAATCGGCGGATTTGTGCGCTGCTTCACGAGACCCATCAGCAGCGACAGCAAACCGACGCGGCCAACAAACATGGCCGTACACAGCACGACCTTCGCCGCCGCCGGTAGCGCTTCCGTAATACCAAAAGAAGAACCCACGGAAAAAAGCGCCGACATAGTCTCAAACAGCACAGCACGCACCGAAAAACCCGGTGCCAACACCAACATCACTCCCGCATAAATAACGTAGCTTATCAGCGAAAGTACTATGATTGCCTGCGCGCGTGATAGCGATGCACTCGATATACGTCGATTATAGGCCGTGACATACTTATGACCGCCGACCACACAGCGCAAATGTAACAGGGCCGCAGCAAAAGTATTGACCTTGATGCCTCCACCGGTTGATTGCGAACCCGCGCCAACCCACATCATAAACATCACCATCAGTAACGTCACGGGCAAAAATCCCGACGGACTGACACTGACAAAGCCTGACGAACGCGGTGTGGTCGAATTAAACAAACCCTGTACGAGCTTCTCCCACGGCGACATTCCTGCCAAGACCCCGCTCCATTCAAAAAGAAGAAACAACACGAAAGTCAACACGAAAAGAATCGCAGTGGTCGTCACCGCTACCCGGGTGTTCATATTATAAAGATGAGGATGACGCGGAGGCATCGGCCGACGCCTGAGGCGAGCGGCTATGCGCCTGAAATGTTCGTCAACGGCATCCTTGGCGTTGACCAAAATCGGGAAACCGATACCGCCCGCGATTACCAAGACACTGACAACTACATAGACCATCTGATTCCCCTTCATCAACGCCATATTAGCCATTCCATCCGGCAGGTTACTGAAACCGGCGTTGCAAAAGGCCGAAAGGGAATGAAAGCCGGAAGTGGCCCACAGCTCCATCGACGTATAATCCGGTAACAACCCCTGCAAGCTGAAAAAAATCGCTACCGCGCCTAATGCCTCTATCATTAGAGTGAACACGAGCGTATAACCCAACGTCGGAAGCAGGGAATTTATCGTGCGCGAATAAAACATATCACGAACTATCAGCTGTGAGTAAATCGACGCATTGCCGCTAAAAAATAGAGCGAACGAACTGGTAATAGTCATCACTCCCAAGGCGCCGACCTGCATCATCAGCGCTATGATCGAGAGTCCTAAGGGCGTAAAAGTGGCCGAAACATCAACCGTGGTCAGCCCGCAGATACAGACGGCCGACGTACTTACAAAGAGCGCGTCAACCGGGTTGATTCCGCTGACCGTACACTTCGGTAACATCAGAAGCACCGTGCCCAAAGCGATAACAAACAGGAAAGATACCGAAAGAATCAGCGACGGATTGGTGCGCCGGCCCAGTGAACGAATCAATGACCAGCATATATAAACCCCGGAATATACGGCTATGCTGATAGCAAACACCCGGTGGAACCACGGGATGTTATGAAACAGGTCTATGGCGAATACCGCCAAAATCAATCCGTCAGCTATCCATTTCGCCGTCTTCGCCTCGCGATAAGTATCCCGGAATCTCAGCAACAGCTTGAACAGTATGTTGACCACGATGACAATCATACAACCGTGGAGACAAGGCCCCACCTTCCGATAAGAAATCGTCTCATGGTCAAACCCGGCATAGAGCGTCAGCAAAACCAGCGCAAGGACCGAGCAGAGTAACGTCATCCAATCAAGGATACGTGAGATCAAACGCAAGGTATCCGCGTGATGACGCGTAAACCTTGCGTATGGACGCGTTATGCCGGCTAAAAAGCTCATAACGCCGTAGGATATTTTACTTCTTGTTCAGCTTGAAGCCGGCACAGATGCCGTCATAGCTGCTGAGAATCGAGCTGACGCTCTTGATTGCGGTTGAACCACTGACGTTGCCTACCATGTTGACCACGGTGACAAGCTTGGTAACGTCAAACATCAGACTCATCTGCCGCCCCGCGGTCAACGTCACGTAAGCCTTCATCTTTCCTGCGGGAATTGAGCCCAAGGCCTTGAAGTTGAAGTAAACTTCGCCCTGACCGTCGGTCTCAACGGTGCCTCCGGCAGTGACCTTGCCGCTCTTCATCGTAAACGTATGGTCTTCGTTAATGGTGAGGACCATCTTGTTAAGGCCTGCGGTCTTATAATAGGGTGCGAGCTTGTTCTCGATGGTTCCGGCTGCGGCTGCACCGCCGGCTTTCTGAAGGAAGTTGTCAGACTTGAAACACACCGCCGGTGAAGTGTAGGTCCAGGTACCGACCATCTTGTTGACGTCAACCTTATCCGTTGAAAGCAGACCGCCGACTACGCCGCCGATAATGTCACCTAAGCCGCCGCCCTTGGACGATGAAGACTGTTCAGTTGATGAACCGCCGCCAAGAAGGGCGCCGAGAGGATTGGATGCACACGCGCTGAGGCTAAAACTAAGAGCCAGCGCAAGAATGATTTTTTTCATTGTTTATTAATTAATATAGATTAGTCAATTTTAACTACGAGAATATTAGTCGTGCCCCAGAAAGCATCCGGGTCAGTGATGACCAGTGAAAGCTGTCCGTTGGTAGCGCGGTCAATGCGGTAACTGTCCGTGGGCTGAGGAGTCATTACTTTAGCCTTCTTTGAGTCCAGGGGAATCACGGTCAGCGAGCGGCGGTCAGCGCGGGTCATGTAGCTCTTGTCGAAGTCTGATGGGAGGACCTTGGTCTTTTTCAGGAAGCCGCCGCCTTCAATAATATTATGGGACTTCAACTCTGAATTCGAGCCGATAACATAGTAAACGGCGTTCAAATCAGAAATTGCCGCATTGAGTTCGGCCTCGGTCTGGCGCTGAACGGCATTGATTGAGTCAACTCCGGCATTGAGGTTTGAGATTTCTCCCTCAAGCGTGGCAATATGAATGTTGGCTGACTCGAGCTGCTTCTGGAGCGACGCGACCGTAGCTGCCTGGCTATCGATCTGAGAGCGCAGGATTTCGATTTGCTGACGGAACTTTTCCGATGCTCCCTTGTTATTAGCCAACTGGCGTTCAAGTTCTTCGATGCGCTTTCGGCGCTCGGCCAGGCCGCGCTGGATGGCCTCCATCTGCTTGGCGATGTTCTCGCGTGCGGTTTCAGACTCGATGTTCACGTCCGGACCGACGAGTTTCTCCAAGCGAGTGATCTGCTCCATACCGACCGTCACATCATATAGCATTGCAAAAAGCGAATCGGCATTGGCCAAGGCCACCTGCAGCGAGTCATCAAGTTTTGCCTTGGGAGTCTCGCCTTCTGCCTCAGAAAGCTGTTTATTACCGCAGGATTGAATCGGGAGAAGGGCGGCAATCAACGCCGCAGCAATCGCATAAGTTTTCATTTTTCAGTGTCTTTATATTTGTTACGGTGTTCAGATTTAGGAGGCTCAGGTTTGCCGCCTACAACTATAACAATCTCACCACGGGGAGTGTTCACTTCAAAATACCGGACAAGCTCGCCGAGAGTTCCGCGTACGGTCGAGTCATGAAGCTTGGAAATCTCACGACTGACCGACGCCGGACGCTCCTCACCACAACATTCGGCAAGTTCGCGCAAGGTCTTGACCAGACGCAGCGGACTTTCGTAGACGGCAAAAGTCCGCGCCTCCTGAGCCAACTCCTCCAGTCGGGTGCGTCGACCCTTCTTTTGGGGCAGAAATCCCTCGAAGCAGAAGCGGTCAATCGGCAGTCCGGAATTGACCAGCGCGGGAATCAGGGCCGTTGCTCCCGGAAGGGTCTCAACCGGAATATCCAGCTCGCGACAGCGGCGCGAGAGCATGAATCCGGGGTCGGATATACCCCGGGTACCGGCGTCGGAAATCAAGGCAATAGTCTCGCCGGCAGCTATACGCTCGGCAAGAGAGTTGACCGTCGAGTGCTCGTTAAACTTATGGTGAGCCATCATCGGCGTGGAAATCTCAAAGCGCTTGAGCAGGGGGGCCGACGTGCGCGTGTCTTCGGCAAGAATAAGGTCAGCCTTACCAAGGACTTTGACGGCTCGCGGAGTCATATCTTCAAGGTTGCCGACGGGCGTAGGGACTATGTAAAGCTTTCCAGCCATCAAATAATCAGTGGCTTATGGTCAGAGAAGCGCAAAGTGACCTCGCGGAAGAAGTCTTCAACATCCGGGTCATCCACGTTGCGGTTAAGGACGTTGGTCAGGTAGGCATAGACTTCATCGGCCGTGGTCATTGCCGAGATGGCTGTCATGGCATTAGCCATGCGCTCAGGCGAATTTCCGAAAATCACGCGTTGAAAGCGGAATCGGTCGTTAAGGCTGAACTTAATCGCCGCAGGCATCTGAATCTCAGGGCGGGGAGCTATTTCATAGGGCTCGGAAAAATCAGAGTTATCAGAGCTATCAACGGGTTCCGCAGGCGCAACGAATTCCGCAGGCGCAACAGGTTCCGCAGGCACGGAAAGTTCCTCGGGTTCGGAGAGTCCTGCTGGCTCGGAGAGTTCTGCCGGCTCAGAGACTGCCAACAGGGCCTCGACTTTTGCGGTCAAGGAGCGGAGCTGTTCAAGAATTTCGGTCAGTTCTTTTTCCATATCAGGTGCAAATTTAACGAAATTTTTTCATAGAATCTATTAAAAATTACAAAA
Source organism: uncultured Porphyromonadaceae bacterium (assembly GCA_947176925.1). GTDB lineage: Bacteria > Bacteroidota > Bacteroidia > Bacteroidales > Muribaculaceae > UBA3263. The sequence goes on along the minus strand of CAMWSN010000018.1, from coordinate 20,472 downwards.
AATGCGTAAATTTGCACTATAAAATCTCAAAACCATCTAATATCACATCAATGCCCAAGTTCAACAAACTCACCTGGATGGACGCTCGCGACTATCTGTTTATCATCTTTGGTTTAGCGCTTTACGCGTTTGGCTTCACCGCTTTGATTCTGCCTCAGAAGGTGGTCATGGGTGGTATGGCCGGTTTGGGCTCGGTGGTCTACTTCCTGACTCTTCGTATGCACGAAGCGGGAAATTTCCCGTTTGCCATCCCCGTCGGCATCACGATGTATGCCGTCAACTTCATGCTGTTGGCTATGGCGCTGAGAATCGTTGACAAGACGTTCGTTATCCGCACTCTTTTCGGCATGACCGTCCTTTCGGTGCTTATTTATTTAGCTCAGCCGATATTTGCCGAGATCAGTATTTTGCCTAACGATCATACTCTATCGCTGATATTAGGTTCTGCAATCATGGGTGTCGGCATCGGCACGGTGTTTATCCACAACGGCTCGTCCGGGGGCACTGACATTATCGCCGCCATGGTCAGCAAGCGCAGTAACGCCACCATCGGGCGCACGATGATGGTCTGTGACTTTTTCATTGTCGGGTCAGCCTACTTCGTACTTGGTTATGCCATTAATGAAATCGTTTACGGTTTGTTGGTTACGGTAATGACCGGCTATATGTGTGACCTCATCATCAACTCCAACCGCCAGGCGGTTCAGTTCACCATCTTCTCGCCCAAATGGCAAGAGATAGCTACGGCTATCAATAACGACGCCAACCGCGGATGCACGGTGATTGAAGGCATGGGCTGGTATTCCAAACAGCCGGTCAAGATGCTGCTGGTCATGTGTCGTAAAATCGAATCCGTAACTATCTATCGCATAGTAAAAAGCATCGATAAAGAAGCCCTGATAACGCAGGCCAACGTCAACGGCGTTTACGGCAAGGGATTCGACACGTTGAAGCTCAAGATGAAGGAGCCGGAAACTAATTCTGCGAACAAATAATCAATCTTTTTATCTCATGTAAGCGTTATAAAGAATATGAAAGATTTGGTTATACAGAAAGAGATGAACGAGAGGGCTGTACTCGTCGGTCTGATTACCCCTCAGCAGCCTGAGTCAAAAGCTCTTGAGTACCTTGACGAGCTCGCATTTTTGGCGGATACCGCCGGGGCTGAGACAGTCAAGGTCTTCACTCAGAAGGTTGATTGGCCTAATCCGCGGACGTTTGTCGGCAAGGGCAAACTCGAAGAAATCCGCGCCTATGTGGAGGAAAATGAAATTGGCATGGTCATTTTTGACGATGACCTCTCAACGAAACAAGTAAGCAATATCGAGCGCGAGTTAGGGGTAAAAATCCTTGACCGCACCACTCTTATTCTTGACATTTTCGCCAAGCGCGCCCAGACGGCCACAGCGAAAACGCAAGTAGAATTAGCTCAATATCAGTATCTTCTGCCACGACTGACGCGCATGTGGACACACCTTGAACGTCAACGAGGCGGTATAGGTATGCGCGGCCCGGGCGAAACGCAGATAGAGACTGACCGCCGAATCATCCTGGACCGCATTTCGCGTCTGAAAAAGGAGTTGGAGAGCATTGACAAGCAAAAGAATATCCAGCGCAAGAATCGCGGCAAACTGACGCGAGTAGCTTTGGTGGGATACACCAACGCGGGCAAGTCAACACTGATGAACGTACTGAGCAAGAGCGAAGTTTTCGCCGAAAACAAGCTTTTTGCGACCCTTGACACCACAGTGCGCAAGGTCATTATTGACAATCTGCCTTTCTTGCTGACTGATACCGTAGGGTTCATCCGCAAACTGCCGACCCACTTGGTAGATTCCTTCAAGAGCACACTCGACGAGGTCCGCGACGCCGACATATTGCTTCACGTCGTAGACATCTCCCATCCCAACTTCGAGGAGCAAATTCAGGTGGTCAACAAGACCCTTCAAGAGGTGTGTGGCGCCGCCGAAAAACCGATGATTATGGTTTTCAACAAGATTGACGCCTTCACATTCACTCCCAAGGATGAAAATGACCTGACTCCCAGAACCCGCGAAAACATTTCCCTTAAGGAGCTGGAAGAGACATGGATGTCAAAACTCAACGGCAAATGCGTATTCATCTCCGCCAAGAAGCAAATCAACATTGACGAGCTCAAACAGATGATTTACACCGACGCCAAGGAAATCCATCTGGCCCGCTTCCCCTACAACGACTTCCTATATCAAAACTACGAGTTTGATGAAGAAGAATAACCATTAAAATTAAACACTCAACAATAACAATAAACCCTAAACACCAAACTTAAATGTCATTATCCGGACTTAAACCAATCACAGAAATCATCGCCCCGGGCGAACCGATAATCATAGCCGGCCCCTGCTCGGCGGAAACCGAGGAGCAACTTCTCCAGACGGCTGCCGGACTCGCAGCCAACGGAATCAAAATTCTCCGCGCCGGTATATGGAAACCGCGCACCAAACCCGGCGGGTTTGAAGGCGTAGGCGTCCCGGGCCTTGCATGGCTTGCCAAAGCCAAAGAGATGTATGGGATGCAGACGGCCTGTGAAGTAGCCACACGTCAGCACGTTATTGACGCTATTTCGAGCGGAGTAGATATTCTTTGGATTGGTGCGCGCACCAGTGCCAACCCCTTCGCAATGCAGGAGATAGCCGATACGCTTGCCGAACTGAACGCTCAGGACACTCCGGTGCTTGTCAAGAACCCTGTCAATCCGGACTTGGAACTTTGGGTCGGTGCCCTTGAACGCCTTTATAACGCCGGCGTTCGCCGCTTGGGGGCTATTCATCGCGGCTTCTCGGCCTACGGCAAACACCTCTATCGCAACATGCCCCAATGGCACATTCCGATTGAACTTCGTCGCCGCTTCCCCCAACTTCCCATAATCTGTGACCCGAGCCACATCGGGGGTAAGCGTGAATTGGTGTCACCGCTGAGCCAGCAAGCCCTTGACATGGGTTTTGACGGCCTGATTATTGAAAGCCATTGTGACCCTGACTGCGCCCTTTCAGATAAGGCTCAGCAAGTTACTCCGGAGGTTTTGAATTATATCCTTTCACAGTTGGTGCTCCGTCGCCCGCAAGGGACCACGGAAGGCCTTGACTCACTGCGCCGTCAGATTGACGAGCTTGACTCCGAACTCGTAGAGCTTCTGAGCAAGCGCATGAGAGTATGTCGCGAAATCGGCCAGTTCAAGAAAGAACACCGGATGCCGGTGCTCCAGATGAACCGCCACGACGAAATCATGCAGACGCGCATCAATGCCGCCAAGGAGATGGATATGGACGGTGACTTCATGAAGACAGTCCTCCAGGCAATCCATGAAGAGTCCGTCCGTCAACAAATCGAAGTACTCAACGCACGATGAAAATCCTGATACTCGGCGCGGGGAAAATGGGGTCATTTTTCTGTGACCTGCTCTCATTTGAGCATGACGTAGCGATTCTTGACCCCAATCCTCAGCGCCTGCGCTTTACGTTTAATTGCCGTCGGTTCTCAACGATGGACGAGGTCAGGGAATTTGAACCCGATATGGTCCTCAACTGCGCGACGGTGCGCTATACCATTGAGGCTTTTCGCGAAGTTCTACCCTACCTTCCGGAGCGTTGCCTGCTGAGCGACATAGCCTCGGTAAAAACCGGACTACCTGAGTTTTACGCCGAGTGCGGGCATCCGTTTGTGAGCTCCCACCCGATGTTTGGTCCGACGTTTGCCTCGCTGAGCAATCTGAGCCACGAGAACGCCATCATAATCAAGGAAGGCGACGGCTTGGGACGTGCATTTTTCAAGCAACTCTATTCGGACTTGCACCTTCACGTGGAGGAATATACCTTTGCCGAGCATGACGAGACGGTTGCTTACTCGCTCTCCATCCCCTTTGCATCAACCTTGGTCTTTGCCGGAGTGATGAAACATCAGTCGGCCCCGGGTACAACGTTCAAGCGTCACTTAGACATAGCCCGCGGACTGATGAGCGAGGATGATTACCTGCTGACGGAAATCCTTTTCAATCCCCACACTACGTCACAGCTTTCCAAGATCCGCGCTCAATTGGCCGAACTTGAGAGCCTGATTGAGGCTAAGGACTCGGAAGGAATGAAAAAATACCTTAACCGCGTACGTGGCAACCTTAAATAGCTGGATAGAAGCGATGAGACTGCGTACTCTGCCCGTATCCTTGGGCGGAGTAATCGCGGCATTAGGCATGGCAGCGTCGGAAGGCCCGATAGATTGGACCTGGGGCGCAGTCTGCATCGCATTTGCAATCTTGGCACAGATAGCGTCCAATTTTGCCAACGAATATTTTGACTGCCGTGACGGCATAGACACGGCTCTGCGCCAGGGACCGGCACGCGGAGTTATTCCCCCCGGGGCGATGAAACGGGCCGCGTTTCTGACACTCGGATTAGCCTGCGCCGTAGGTCTTCTGACGCTTATTCGCGGGGGCTGGATTCTGCTCCCTGTCGGCATAGCTATCGCCTTGGGCGCATTAGCTTACTCGGCAGGGCCCTATCCGCTTTCCCGCAATCGGTTAGGCGAGGTTGCCGTTGTCATTTTTTTTGGAATAGTTCCCGTTTGCCTGACTTACTATTTGCAGACTTTTGAGATTCCTCTTTGGGTCTTCATCTGCTCACTTGGCATCGGGCTTATGGGCGCGATGGTCATTCTTGTCAACAATTACCGCGACATAGCCTCAGACACGGCCACCGGCAAACATACACTCTCAACAACCTTCGGGCCTCAAGGATCGGCACTGCTTTATTGCGCCATGGGGCAATTTGCGGCGGTGACACTCTGGCTTGGCGGGGGGATTGAGACCTGGGGATTCCTTCCGGTGCTACCGGTAGCATTAGGCTTTGCGGGCAGTTGGCTCCTTCATCGAGGTCTGCCATCCGGTGCCGCGACCAAACTCTTAGGCATCACAGCCATGACCCTGCTGCTGACAGCAACCCTTCTTTTAATCACCCGTCTCCTTCTTCTCTGATTAAATAATGCCGAATCGGGACGATTTGGCGGTTTGGGAAATTTTTAGTATCTTTGCGCATTAATTATTATCAGATTTTTATGAGCGAAGAAATTAAGGATACGATTGAAGAAGGCGAAAAGAAGGGCCTTAACTTCGTAGAACAAATAGTTGCCAACGATTTGGCCGAGGGTAAGAATGGCGGACGCCTTAATACCCGTTTTCCACCGGAGCCCAACGGTTATCTCCATATCGGTCACGCCAAAGCTATCTGCATGGACTTCGGAGTGGCAGAAAAGTTCGGCGGAACCTGCAACCTCCGCTTCGACGATACGAACCCGGTCAAGGAAGACGTGGAGTATGTCGACGCCATCCGTGAAGACATCCACTGGCTTGGCTTCGACTGGGGTGACAGGGAATATTACGCGAGTGACTATTTCCCTCAGCTGTTTGACCTTGCCGTGCGTCTGATCAAGGAGGGCAAAGCCTACGTTGACGACCAGACCTCGGAGGAAATCGCAGCTCAGAAGGGCACACCGACCCAGCCGGGTCAAAATTCCCCCTACCGCGACCGCACTCCGGAGGAGAATCTTGACCTTTTCATGCGCATGAATGCGGGCGAATTTGAAGATGGAGCCCGAGTGCTCCGTGCGAAAATCGACATGGCCAGCGACAACATGCACTTCCGTGACCCGATCATGTATCGCATCATCACGAAGTATCCGCATCATCGGACCGGGACTCAATGGAAAGTCTACCCGATGTATGACTTCGCTCACGGTCAAAGCGACTTCTTCGAGGGCGTCACTCACTCGATCTGCACCTTGGAGTTCGTGCCTCACCGTCCGCTCTATGATTATTTCGCTCAGGAATTGGCTCAGGGCGGCAACTACTGCCCCCGCCAGATCGAGTTTAACCGCCTGAACCTGACCTACACGGTAATGTCGAAGCGCAAGTTGCTTCAATTGGTTAAGGAAGGCCTCGTCAGCGGGTGGGATGACCCACGCATGCCGACCATCAGCGGTATGCGTCGCCGCGGCTATACTCCTGAAAGTATCCGCAAGTTTATCGATACGATTGGCTATACCAAGTATGAGGCGCTGAATTCCGTCTCGCTGCTTGAACATGCAGTGCGCGATGACCTCAACCGCCGCGCAACCCGCGTCATGGCTGTCATGAACCCGGTGAAGGTAGTCATTACGAACTATCCGGAGGGTCAGACGGAGATGGTCAGCATGGAAAATAATCCTGAGAATCCTGCTGAAGGCACCCACGAAATGCCGTTCAGCCGCGAAATCTACATTGAGCGCGACGACTTCATGGAGAATCCTCCGAAGAAGTTCTTCCGCTTGGCTCCCGGCGGCGAAGTGCGCCTGAAGGGTGCATACATCATCAAGTGTGAGGAAGTCATCAAGGACGCCGAAGGAAACATCACGGAAATCCGATGCACCTACGACCCCGAAAGCCGCAGCGGTCTTCCCGGAGCCAACCGCAAGGTGAAGGGTACACTCCACTGGGTCAGCGCGGCGCATGCCGTCGACGCCGAAGCGCGACTCTATGATCGACTTTTTGCGGTAGAAAATCCTGCTGCTGAAACAGAAAAAGACTTCCGCGAATTGCTCAATCCGGACTCGCTCAAAGTTGTCAGCGGTATCAAGATTGAGCCCTATCTTGCCGAAAAAGCGAAGGAACAGGGCGGCAAGTTCCAGTTCCAGCGTATCGGCTACTTTACCCCCGACAAGGATTCCACTCCGGACCACATCATCTTTAACCGCACCATAGGGCTTAAAGACAGCTGGGAGAAAGAGCAGAAGAAATGATCGAGAAGCCCGGCGATGAGCGCTTGATGCTCTACACTCAGTTTAAAAATGACCTCCGCGAGGGCAATTTAAATGAGTTTTATGATGTTGACGACCTGATAGCCATAGCAGATCAGGCCGCCGACTTGGGCGATGATTATATCCAACTTGAGGCAATCCTGCGCGGCTATCGCTTTTTCCCCGATAATGAGGAATTAGGAGTTCGCCGCGGCTACATCTATCATGACCTGCAAATCAAGGGAGGCGCCGAGGGGGTTGCAAGCCAACCTCTCGGTCAGAATCCCCTCTGGACGCTGTTGCGCTTGCTGACCAAAGTGGACAACTTAGAGCCCGGGAAGGCTCAGCAGCGTCTTGACAAACTGATTGAGCGCACGGAGGAGTTTGACGACGAAGCGATAATCCAGCTTGTCAACGTGGCGAGCAAATTCCGTCTCTATTCATGGCTCAAAAATAAATTCCCGGTTCTTCGCAAGAAGACCACCTATCTCCCTACCCTGCTTTTAGAATTCTACCGCCACTCGGATTCCTTCCGTGACGTGCAGTTCACGCTCAGTTTGCTTGAAGAACTGACCGATTTGGAGCCATTCAACATAGACTTCTGGAACGCCACGGCACGCGAATACATAAATCTCGAGCTATTTGACAAAGCCATAATCCCGTTAGATTACGCATTGGCTATTGACTCGGAGGACCTGGCGATGATTGAGCTGCGGGGAATCACCCTGCTCCATCTAGGCCGCATCAATGAAGCACGCGAGCTTCTTCAACCATATTATAAGTTGAATATGGCGGCCGATAACCGGATTGCCGAACTGTATGCGCGCGCCCTGATCGGACTTAAGGAATATGATTCGGCGGCAAACGTACTTTTTGACCGTTCAGTCTGCCGTGTTGACGATTTTATTCCGATAGAGATTCTCCTTAAACTTCGTCGGCCGGAAGCCCATCATCTTCTTGCGCTATATCTTGACTACTGTGAAGAAAACGAACAAACGGATGAATGGTATAACAAGATTGAAGAATTTTATGAGGATGGAGATTTCTTTTCGGCCAAGGAGATGTATTCGGTAGAAAACGAGGTCAGCGTCCATTCCATGTCGGAAATTGAGAAGGCGAATTATTATTCAGCGCTTTATCTTTCGGGCGCATACGAATATACCGCCTCCCTCTTCTTAGGCTTTCTCAAAGACCCGAAACAGGAAGATCATCTCACGCCAGACAGTTGCGTGGCGGGATTGCTTTCTCTTTGCCGCCTCCAGCGCTATGATGAAGCCAAAGCCGCGATAAAAGCCGTAGAGCGCAAGTTTCCGCTTCCATATCGCGGAAAATGGAACATTAGCGCGACTTTATCGTCAATCGGCTTCTCCACGTTCCTCAATATGTTAGGGACGATGCTACTTTATCCCGACCAATTCGACATTGAGGCCATAGACCTCTTTACCCCTAATGAATATTAATGACTTATGAAGAACCAACGCTTGTTAATAGTCCTCAGCCTCATAGGTTTCTTCGGCATGATTCAAGCCGAAGAGAAGGCTGACACACTCGGCATCATCGGCAACATAGCCACGAATCCGCAGCTGAAGGTAAGCCAGCCGGAAAAACTTGCAGCACGCCTGCTGCCGGTACGCACCACGGAAGAAGATGCTACAGCCGCCGAAGCCGGCGAAAAAACGGCGCCGACGTCAAGCGGAGGCTATCGTATTCAGGTATTTTCCGGAAATAATCCGCGCACGTCGCGCTCGGAAGCCCATTCGCGTTCGGCCACGATCAAAGCTGAATTTCCGGAATGGGGCACCTACGTCAGCTTCGATTCGCCCTACTGGCGAGTGAAAGTGGGCGACTTCCGCAACTATGACGATGCCAAGGCCGCCCTTGCCCTCTTGAAAAATCATTTCCCGGCCTTCGGCAAGGAAATGAGACTTGTACGTGACAGAATTAGAAATGGAAATTAAGAACTACGACGAAGAAAAAGTGGCCCAAATAGCGGCCCACTACGAGGAAATACTCCGCCTGATCGGTGAAGACCCCACCCGCGAAGGCCTGCGCAAAACCCCGATGCGTGCGGCTAAAGCGATGTGGTATGCCACGTCGGGCTATCGCACGGATGCCACAGAGCTTGTCAAGCAAGCGATCTTTGACTATAACGGTTCAAGGATGATTATAGTCAAGGACATAGAGTTTTACTCTCAGTGTGAGCATCACATCGCACCGTTTTTCGGTCGCATCTCGGTGGGATATATTCCTGACGGGACGATGGTTGGGCTGAGTAAGGTGGCACGCGTTGTTGACGCATACGCGCGTCGGCTTCAGGTCCAGGAACGATTGACCGCCCAGGTATGCAAGGAACTATATGAATCGCTTCCGGCCAAGGGAGTAATGGTCTGCTGCACCGCTGAACACCTCTGCATGAAAATGAGAGGCGTGGAAAAGCAAGATGCGGCAACGACCACAGTAGACTACTTAGGAGTCTTTGAACACGATTTAAACCTACGCCAAGAATTTTTCAACGCTATCAGATAACTACAATATGCAAATACAGCGAATTCAATCCGTCTATCTGCTCGTGGCCTTTGCCGCAGCCCTGACTTCATGGTTCTTCCCGTGGATCCACTTTGAGACCGCGTCCATTGACCTCTACCCCTATACCAACATCTTTTTAGGTATCCTGTCAGCCTTAGCCACGGTTTTCCCCCTGATTGCAATCTTTATGTATCGCAATCTGCGCCGCCAGAAACTGATGTGTGGGCTCAGTGCCTTCATGGTTCTCTTCTCGTTAGGCTATGTCGTTGCACTCAACTCTTTAGGGGCTGATGCCGACGGAGTTATCAAGGTATGCGCTCCCCTGCTTATGGCTGCCAGCGGACTCTTTGACATCCTGGCGCGCAACGCCATCCGTTCGGATGAGAACCTGCTCAAGAGCGCAGACCGCATCCGATAATGTTATTTTCCATAATAACAATAACTTATAACGCAGCAGAGACCCTGCCGCCTACCCTTCAGAGCGTCGCTGCTCAGCAGTTTACGGACTATGAGTATCTGCTGATTGACGGCGCTTCAACGGATTCTACGCTTGCCCTTGTCGCCGAAGCCCCTATTAAGGAGAAAACTATCATAAGCCGCCCGGACAAGGGACTATATGACGCCATGAATCGCGGGCTCCATGCCGCCAAAGGACGCTACGTCATCTTTCTGAATGCCGGAGACTCTTTCCCGACGCCGCAGACTCTGCAAACCTATGCCGACGCTATCGCTGCCGCCCCGCAAGAGCCTGGAATCGTTTACGGACAAACAATGCTCGTCAACTCTGAACGTCAAATCATCGGGCCGCGACATCTGACGGCCCCGGCCGAACTTACCCAGCGCTCCTTTCTTGACGGAATGACCGTTTGCCATCAGGCCATGGCCGTGCGCCGCGACTTAGCCCCGGACTATGACCTGCGGTATCGCTTCTCGGCTGATTATGACTGGGCTATCAAAGTGCTTGGAAAGTCACAGCTGAATGTCTACACCGGAGAGGTCACCGCGCATTATCTCAGCGAAGGAGTGACCACCAGAAATCATCGGGCTTCACTTTTTGAACGCCTGAAAATTATGTCGCGACACTATGGCACAATGCCCACCCTTGGCTCTCACTTAAAAAAAATAGGCAAAAAACTTGCAAAATTCGCAAAAAAGTCCTAACTTTGCAACAGCTTTAGGAGCTAATTATCGGCTCTTGAGCAAACATGATTGTCTTATGGTGTAATGGTAGCACTAAGGTTTTTGGTTCCTTCAGTCCAGGTTCGAATCCTGGTAAGACAACGAAAAACATAGACTGAAAAAGTGTTGATATACAACAAATTACAAAGCATGTCAACACTTTTTTTACACACCCATAAATTGCGCCCTCGTTCAGATGTATGTGAACTTTCCGCACATAGTGTGCGTTATTTAGGCAAAATCCTTTACAAATATTTTACATTTACTTCCCTGAATATCAATGAAGTAACAAATACGACCCTTGGCTTAATCGGGAATTATAGCTAAATCTTTAGTAAATGTTTTGTAAAGGATTAGTAAAGGATTAGTAAATGATGACAACGTATCTGACACTATTCTAATAAATTACACACCCATTACTCCAACAAGTCCCTTAGAGAACATAAAAAGTAATAGCCCTTGGCTTACATAAAAAACATATAAAATTATGGCAACATTTAAAGCATTAGTCCTGCCCCATCAGAAGCGCAAGGATAACACATATAACATAAAAATCCGAGTCAACCACCAAAACGCAACTCGGTACATTCCCACTCCATGGTATGCTAAAGAAAAGGATTTGGGTAAGAATCGCGAAATCAAGTCATATCGGTTAATGAGTCTTTCTAACGGCCTCATTGATGAGTATGTTGAAAAATACGAAAGCCTCGGTATGGCCGCACGCCAAATGTCGGCAGATGAAATTATCAACTTTCTCATCGGGCAAGAGGAAAAAGAAGAAGAAAAGCCGTTTGAGCTTGACTTCGTGCAATACACCCGTGACTACATTGAAAGACTCAAGAAAACCGGACATGACGGCACGGCGGCAAGTTATCAGTCAGCAATCAATTCCATGGTGCGTTATGCCGGCAAAGAGGAAATTGACGTTAAGGAGCTGACCACGAAGTTTATTAATGGCTGGATGAAGTGGATAGTTGAACAAACTACACCGAAAGGCAAACATGCAAAGAAGAATCTGCTTTTTCACTCTGTTGCAATAGAAGCAATGAACAATCGCGCCCCAAGCCATTACGCCTCCTCAATGCGCGCCATGCACAACCGCGCCAAGCTGGAGTTTAACGATGAAGACGCGGGAATTATCCGTATAAGCAATTCGCCATTTGCCAAAGCGGACATCCCCAAGCCTCGCGCCAGCCGCAAACGAGCCCTGACCGTTGAACAGATCCGCGCCATCGCCTCACTGCCAATCCTCAAAAAATCAGAAGGCAAACGCATGGAGTTGGCAAAAGATATCTTTCTGCTCAGTTTCTTTCTTGTCGGGATGAACGCCGCTGACCTATACAATGTCACGGACTTTGACGGTGAGCGACTGACCTATCAGCGCACGAAGACCAAAACGCGCCGAGATGATAAAGCGGAAATCTCAATCAAAGTTGAGCCTGAGATTCGGTCACTGCTGAAAAAATACGCTGACCGCCGCAAGCGCCGTGTGTTCGGCTTCTATAACCGTTATAGCACGATTAATACTTTCAACGCCGCCCTGAACAAAGGCCTGAAACAAGTCGGGGAAGTCCTCGGCATTGAGAACCTGGAGTTTTATGCCGCGCGCCACTCGTGGGCGACTATCGCGGTCAATGATGCGGGAATTGATAAATATACCGTCCATGAGGCTCTGAATCACGTTGACCCCGCAATGAAGGTCACGGACATCTATATCAAAAAGAACTGGAGCAACATTGACCGGGCAAACCGCAAGGTCATTGACCTTGTGTTCCCGCCAAAAGGCTGACAAATTCGGTCAACTCTACCAGTGGGGGCAATCGGAGCAAATTCGGTTGCCCCTACCAGTAGGCGTTTTGTCCTCTTTTGGCAAAAGCTGTTCAGCCATCCATTTTGCGCCCGCCTGAAATGCGATAGCCATATCTTCAGGAGTCGCGGGTGTGTCTTTGTCATACATTCCACACTCCCACAATGATTCTGCATAGTCTTTAGATGGTTGCTCTATACTCTCTAATACTTGTTTTATATTCATAATTTTTCGTTTAAAATTGCAAAAATAATAAATTCATTCTACCCTACCAATACAAGCGGATTAGCTTCTCTGAGCCATTTTGATATTGTGCCCGCCGATGGTTTACAGCCTTTGGGTGTCGCGTAGGGGTTAGGAGCTTCGGGGTTTGCGAGGGCAAAATCATCGTAAAGCGAGCCAAGTTCATTAACGATAACCGTTGCGATCGCTCCCTCTGCGCGTCTGCGGAGCGCGTAGCGCACGGCCTGGGACTTCTCGCGCCATTCTATCACGGCGTTCTGTCGGGCGAGCTGTGAGGCTTCCTGGGCGCGTGTGAGCGCGTTCTGCTGCGCCTCCGACATATCGTTCCATTTGGGGTTGCCGATATATCCGCACTTCTCCCCTGCGTTTGTGCCATTCTCAACGATGAAATAGCCGTGTTTGGCAATCTGTTCGCGCTGCCATGCCTTTTTGTTGGCGGTGCGGTGCTGGATGCGCTTCTTCTCGTCCTCGTCCATAATCGCGGTAATTGCCACTATTATGCGCGTAGCCACGTCATCGCGGGCGATAGACAGATTTTGTTTGCAGGCTATAATCTCAATGCCGTCGGCTGCCGCTTCTTTCATCAACTTCATCATGTCAAGGAAGTCGCGCCCTATGCGGTCGGTGCTGGCGGCATAGATAACGTCGCCAGGCTTGCATTTCTTCAGCAAAGCGTTAAGCTCGCGGTCTTGATAACCTTTGTTGGTGGTTTCCTTTTCCTCGGTTATGCCGTCAAGGTCGGCAAGGTTGATGCCGTAGTTTTTTATGTCTTGTATTTGTTGGTCGTAAGATTGACGATCGGTGCTGACTCTTATGTATGCGAATCGTGCCATAATTGTTTGTTTTATTTTGCAAAGTTAGTTAAAAAATTCGGTTAATGCTACCAGTAGGAAGTTCAGCGAGGTCTACCAATGGGATTATTTTGGCCGTTTATTTGCCCGCTGACGGCGTCTAAGCCTCGGGATGGCATAGATGACCGCCGAAAGCGTTTTGCGCGATTGTGGGGTAAATTTGGGCGATTGTGGCAAGTTGTCGGAATTATTGACAGGTTGCGGCGGCTCCTGCTGTCTGTTTGCGTTTCCTTAGCTTGGCGACTTTGATATTTTCGCGTAACTCATTAAGATAATATTCCGTCGCGCTAATATGGATCACGTTCAGATAATTCATATAGTCGCACATCTCTTTTAACTCGGCATATTCCTTGGCCAGTGTTGCGGCTGGGATATGACTAACTTGGCTGAGGCTTAAATCTACGCCTAAATCCCTGCCTAAATAGTAGGTGTGCATCTTTCCGTCGGTCTCTTTGATTGTGTGCAAAGTTTCATTTTTGACACTCGCAATGTATTCCTCTTTTTCGCGAATAAGTTCAGAAATATGCTTTATTTCGCGTTTCTCAATATCTGTTGAAATGCCGCCCATAGTGATCAATTTTATTTATTGTTAGTTATTTATTGTTTAATAGTTCGCGCCATTCGGCATTTGTCAGTCGTCCGTATCTCTCGCGGGCTTCTTCGAGCTTACAGCCGAATTTTCTGCAAGCTGCTGATAATAATTCACGATAACACATTACCGTCGGCCAAAAGTCGGGATAATTAGCCATGTTGTTTAACGTCATTTCGCTTAATATTATTGCTTCCATATCTTAGTTATTTCTTCGTTATTCTTTTCGGGTTGCCAGTGGGGTTAATTATGCAGTTAATAGCTTCATTATTGAGGCGTAGGTGCGTGTGCCTTTGATTTCGCCTATCTCGTCACGGTGGCGGAGAATTACGCGCCATTTATGCGTTACATCGCTGTTATAATTCATTTCGGGATATAATTCTTTATCGCCCTTAAACTCCATGAGTTTGACGGTTGCCAGTGTGCTATCAAACAATGTTTGCGCCCGCTTGTCGGTTGCTTTAAGTGTAAATGTACTTTCCATTTCGCTTTGTCTTTTATTAGTTATTAGCTCCCCGCCGAGGTGCCGACCCTCGCAAGTTCGCCGGAAGCGGTGGACGTGGGTGTTATTTGAGTTTCTTTAATTCGTCGGGGGTCTTTACCAGTGCCGACATTGCCAAGTTTAGAGCCACTGAATTAAAATAATGCTTCAATGCTTTTTCATTGTCTCGTTTATTGTCGGCTGTCTGTTCTTTGCTGTATTCTTCATCTTTTAGGCTGCTCAGTCGTTTAGACATTCGGCGGCAAGCCTCAAAAAGTCGCTGCGCGTATTCTTCGCGGTCTATTGTGTTGGGTGCTGTCATCTCTCTTGCTTTTGCGCCGTGGGGCGGTTAGTGTGCTGCGTTGTAAATCTCCGGGGCTGCTGTTACGTTGTAGATGAAATCGCCACAGCGTACCAGTAAGGCGTTAACGCCGTAATATAGTCGTTTCATGCCGGGAATACTGCCGGACTTGTGGAAGTTAGGGAACTGCGATATATTAACCGCCTCTCCTTGTGCCTTTGTCATGTATTTAGTTTTCATTTCCTTTGCTTTTAGGGGTTATTTACTTGACGTTGCCGCCGTCCTTTAGAGCCTGACCGATCCAGGCGAAAAACATGATGATCATTAAAATAATTTCCATAGTCGTGTTATTTAGTTTTGTTAATAATTTCGTTGTGATGCTTCGCGTATTCGTTGAGGCTTACCAATCTGAGAGCAACGGCGCAAATTACGCCGGTTATGCCAAGTAGTGCCATATCAATAAAGCGCATTTAACAGGTTATACAATTCGGTTGAGGTCTCCAGCATTTCAAAGATGATCGCGCGGTCATTTTCGGGGTATGCGTCGCCGTTTGCGTCAATCTCTTTGACTTGCCTTTTCAATGTGTTTACGAGCTTTGCAAGCTGCTTAAATTCTTCGCGTGTCATTGTCTTGTTGTGTTTATGTTACCAGTTTAATTGTTGTTGATTGTTCCCCGGCTTGCACTTGCGGCATACGTCTGACACGTGGCCGGGGATGGTTTGAGGGTTATAATTTAATTGTGGTTATACGTGCAGCGGCGGGGCGTGAGTACGTTTTTACGCGTCTATTGCCGCAAAATAGTGCATACTCTAATTTATCCGCTGCAACTTTTGGCAGTCTGTCAGCTTCAAAAACGGCCTCGGCGTCATTCTCGGCGCAAAACTTTTCAGCAGTTACCCACGCGCCAAATAAATACATTAGCGCATATTCTTTTACTTTCGGCAATGCGTCAGACATAGAGACGGACGCGGCGGCAGCTAAAAATTTATTTCTCATATCTCAATAAGTTATCTTGTTAATTACATGGGAACGCCGGCGTAATAGCAGAGCCACAAAAACGCGCTGAAGGCTTTCCAGAATAGCAGGCCGCCGGCAATAAAGGCGGCAATTTTCAGCCCCAGCAGCGCGCGCAATTTGGCGCGCTGTATCTGGGCGTAAGTGTATGCGGTTCGTTTCATCGGGGCGGCGGAATTAAGCGAAGTACTTAGTCATGTCTAACACGGTGTAATAGTCCGGCTCGTAAATTCCCGCCTCCTTGTCGTCCTCCTCTACTTGCTTCATTGCTTCGATCGCTCCGGCTTCAGTCGTATAGACAAATCCGTTTGCGGTGGAGTCCAGGGCGTCAGACCATACGCCGAAGAGTTTAACGCCGTTGAGTGCGAGGCTATGGCCGTAGTCAGTTCCGCGTGCATCGGTGGGAATCGCAACGGCTAACGGGTTTGCGTCGTGGCGGTGTGCCATTGCGTAATTATAAGCATCATATAAGGTGCAGAAGTCAAGGGGACAAATTGCGGGGGTGTTTGCGGTGTTCATGGTATTGTTATTGTTGAGGGTGTTATTTGCTTTCATCGTGTTGGTATTTAGTGGGTGGATGTTTAAGGAATTAAAGGCGATCGGCGTAATCAACATTGCCAGAGTTAACGCGGTGGGTAAGTTCTTTATTATAAAAGAGTTCAAAACCATTGCAAAGCGCTTCAATAACTTCATCGCGAGTGTACCACATTCCGAACGCTTTCCCATTTTCGGCGAGGTCGTAAAGATAATGAGTGTAAATTTTCATAACTGAATTTGTTTAACTAACTTTGTAGTGAAATTTATGAATTGGCCCCGGTTTAAGTCTGTGAAGATGATCCGCCGGGGCTTTTCGTTTCATCTTCATTTCTATAGTGCAAAGTTACGAATTAATCCGCTGATTACCAAATATTTAGTGTTAAAATTTAGAGCGTGGAACACTGGATAAAATAAAACGGCTTGCATAAATCCCACACACTGAGAGCAGGCAATCAAAACACGTCCCGACCTATCCAACAAAAAAAATCGCGTCAGATTCTTGCATATTACGTGAAATACCCGTATATTTGCAGGCATAAAACAAACATGTTGAAATAAAGATATTTCAGGAATATTTTTAACATTGTTAAAATTAAATGTTAAAAGAGATGTTAAGACTCTCAACTTCTTGAAAATCAGCGAGTTAAGTGTGAAAATTGCACATTTCGCACTTGTTTGTGTATAATTTACACGACTTACACACATGCGGCGGACGTCGCATGGACGTAAAACGTTGAAACACAACGGCAAAATTGAGCGCAAAGGGGCGGCGGGGGTATGGAGCGCAGAGAGCCGAAACGGGCGGGTGCGACCCTCAAAAATTTTTTTCATCAAAATTCCCGTGTTACAATAATATTACACCATTAACAAAGTTTAACACTGCAATGTAGAAAAAGTTATCAACATTGCGTATTACACTGGTTCTACACTCATAAATACACTTACATAACTTATTTATTTTCTATGTTTTATCTATATTTAGTGTATCAGTGTATTTTTATTCGTTAAAACCATATACGTGATAAAGGTATATTGAACAAAATCTTACAAGCGAGAAAAAAGAATAAATATATTAGATGATACACTATTACATATTCGGGAATTTGGATTTTACTGAGAATCAACGCTATAACTGATTGCCGGGAGAACGATTACCAACACATAGTGTACGCTGGCAGCCAATAAATTATCGAAAGCAACCTAAAGCCAGACTTTAGGTTTATTTGCATATTTCACTGCTATTACATACTTTTGCGGTGCAAAATCCAACAAATAACGAATGACCCGGCAAATATTAACATCAGCGATATGGCAATAGACAACTTTAAGCGCATTGAGGTTCTTTTCAGGCATAATCTTTACATAGGTTATCGCGATTCTCCATTTATGCACGTCCGGATTGTCAGACGTGGCAAAGACCACCCCAACCTTCCGGGCGCCAACAAAATAATTAAGTCCTGTATTGTGCAGGACTATGAGCGTCTTGAGAAAATGAAAGAAGATATAATATCTATTTGCGAACACTGCAAGGCGAGAGCATATATCAGTTGTGTACCTAAAGGTATGCAACAACTTAACACTTATATTATGTGCAGACTTGCAGACAATCAGCACATAGGCAATGTTATCAATCCGTACCATATAGTTCATTCCGCATGTGGAAAGGTGCAGAGCGTTGAGAAGCGTTGGGTGGTTGATGTTGATACAAAAGACCCCGAAACATTGAATAAGATTAAAGATTCTATTGATAAACTTTGGGGTAAAGCACATCCTCAAGATTGGGGTAGACATATCGGTCAAACGTGGCTAATTGCTGAAATCCCGACCCTCAATGGTGTTCACCTTATCACTCGCCCCTTTAATCTTCAGGAGTTCAATCAGCGATTCCCTGAAGTAGAGATAAAGAAAAACGGCTTGACGGCTCTCTATGTGCCCGACTGCATTACCGCTAACACTCTCCAATAAGACTGCGAGAATATGGAAACAATAATCAATAGCATAGGCGAAGAAGTAAAAATCTTCGGCGATATTGTAGAGAGCGAGGCATTAGAGCAGATAACCAAACTCTCCGAGTGTGAGCCTTACCAAAAGTCGCATATCCGCATTATGCCGGATGTTCACGCGGGGAAAGGTTGCACAATAGGCACGACTATGTGGCTTGACGGTGCTGTTACCCCAAACCTTGTAGGGGTGGATATAGGCTGTGGTATGTACGTTGTACCTCTCGGAAAGGTTGATATTGACCTTGAAAAGTTTGATAAGGTGGTAAATGAGAAAGTGCCGAGTGGCTTTAATATTCACGACAAGGCGCAGACTTTGTTCCACGACCTATACTCTCTCTATTGCCGTGAAAGCATAGACCTTGATATGGCACAACGCTCTATCGGCTCAATCGGAGGCGGTAATCACTTTATAGAACTAAATGCCGATGATGAGGGCAACAAATACCTCGTTATCCATTCGGGTAGCCGTAATCTCGGCGTGAGGGTATGCGGACACTATCAGCGTATCGCAGAGAGAAAATGCGACCCCAAACGTGAGGATAGAGCGAAGATAATAGCCGCCCTCAAAGCGCAGGGACGTGAAAGCGAGATACAATCTACCTTAAAGGCTATGCGCTATAAGGTGGATAAGGATTTGGCATACTTGCAAGGTGTGGATATGGACGCTTACCTGCACGATATGGATATAGCGCAGAAATACGCTATGCTCAACCGTGAGACTATTGCAACCCTTATCCTCTCCGAGTTCACCGAGATTTTAGGCAAGACTGCCGAGCAACCTTTCCATACAATCCACAACTACATTGAAGTGAGACACGGCTATCTGCCAATGCTCCGCAAGGGTGCGGTATCGGCTTATAAGGGCGAGCGTCTTATTATCCCGATGAATATGCGTGACGGCTCGCTTATCTGCATTGGCAAAGGTAATCCCGATTGGAATGGCTCTGCCCCTCACGGCGCAGGACGGCTTATGTCGCGCAAAAAGGCAAAAGAGGCTATTTCTATGGCTGAATTTGAAAAGACTATGGACGGCATTTATTCTACTTCGGTATGCGAAGATACGCTTGACGAGGCGCCGCAAGCCTACAAGCCCATGCAGTCTATCATTGACGCTATCGGAGAGACCGTGACGATTGAGAAGATTATCCGTCCGATTTACAACTTTAAGGCTAAGAATTGAGAATATGAACGGAATAATCATAGACGACAAGGTATATGAGGCCACAGAGAGTAAAGAAGACTCTTGCCTGACTTGCGATTTGATTGACGATAGGAGTGAGTGCCCTTGTAGGGACTTCTGCTTTGAGCAAGGGCGAAATAACATCTTCCGCTACTCCCAATCACTAACCGACAAACTCAACAACAAATGAAATATCAAATAGCCACTAACCCCTCACAATCCAAGCGTCTGCTCGCTTGCGGTGTTGACCCGAACACAGCGGATATGTATTTATCCATCAATATGTGCCCCGGAGAGAACTACGGCAAATATAGCACTCGCGTACTCGGTGAAGACTTGATTACCCTATCGGAGATATTACGCTCAATAGATTACGAACCTGCGTGGTCTTTATCCGCTTTGCTCGCGTTACTGCCAACTGAAATAAAAGAGGAAAATAGCATCTATGATGAAATAAATACCTATGGACTGCTTATTTATCCTTATATGCAAGGGTGGCAGGTAGATTACCAATATTGCCAAGATGATGAGTGCCATTGCTTGAAATACATTCACGACTTTGATTTAATCGGAGCGTGTGTAAAGGCTATTGAATGGCTCACCGCTAACGGCTACACCCTAAATACGAAATAATATGGACGCAGATAAACTGAACGAGGCGGCAGGAAAAGATTGGTGTGAGAATGTCTTAGACCGAGACTTAAAGCCAATAACAAAGCAAGCCTTTAAGCGTGGCGCAGACTGGCTCATGCAGCAGCCCCTCGCCGACCGCTTGACGAATGAGGAGAAAGAGAAGATAAAGGCTATCTATTTTCGGAATGTATATAGTGTTGCAGATGTTCAAAGCAACTTTACTGAGAAATGTTTGATAGACGCTATTTTCGGCGCAGAACTATTTAATGGCAAATGACTATGGACTGCTATGCTTATAAACGGAGGATTAAGGGCGTAGGCTATGT
>CAMWSN010000017.1 GCA_947176925.1 uncultured Porphyromonadaceae bacterium | reverse complement strand
ACACTTCCGGGTCGGCATACTGATTCCTTTCGGCAGAATCACAATAGCGATACAGTGTCGAAAGCTCCGGTATATCTTTCAGATAGTCAAAGTTTGTCATAGCCTTCGTAGTAGTAGGATTGTTCAATGTTGTGGATGAGGACTTCGCGGTCGTTAGTGGAGTCGATGAGGGCGTCTTTGAGCAATACTCGCAGTTCAAGGTCATTTATCGGGCTGCGTTCCATCGCCATCATGTAATCTTCGCGACTGATTTTTTGCCAGTCAACAACCTTGTCAAGACGTCGCTTGAGCATCATGTCGAGCCATATACGTGTAGCCCGTCCATTCCCCTCCATAAAAGGATGAGCAATGTTCATCTCCACGTATTTGGCAATGATTTGTTCATACGTGTCTTCGGGCATGTTTTCAATGGCCTGAAGTGCCGGCACGAGATAGAGGGAATTAGCAAAACGAAAACCACCCTTAGAGATATTAAGGGTGCGGATTTGCCCGGCAAACGGATACAGGCCGTCAAAGAGACTGAGATGAATATCCTGCAATCCCTTAGTGGTGCCAACCTCTATTGTGTCAATCCGGCCGGAGGTGAACAGCGCTTTAGCCTTTTCGAGGCTCAGTCGATCTATTTCAGTCTGCGTCATTTTCATATCAGTTCAAATTTGGGACGGTGTTGCAGAACCCCGTTATCGAGAGGAATTTTTTATCAAGACAGTAGGGACGCGATATATCGCGTCCATGTAAGCTGCAGATAGTATCGGCCAAAATGAGGTTCGGATGATTTATTTTGTTGATTCATAGCCGTTTTCAGTCGTTAAACCAGTAGTCCATGCGGCTTGCAAGTAAAGTCTCCAAGTCAGCAATCGTTGATTCAATCAGTCTCTTTTGCTCCTCTATCGCCTCCACCCGCTCTGCAAATTGTTCTTGAATAGAAAGTGGTGGAAGTAAAATCGTTAATTTTTTTAGATTTTGTATCGTTAGCGCCTTATATGCACTTCCGTTAGCCATTTTACTCTTTTCTATGTCTATTAAACGAATTAACAAAAAGCGGAAATACTTTGAATTAGAGACACTAAAGTCTATGTCTTTAAGCCAAATAATATTACCGTCTTTAAAATAAAAAGGTGCGGAAGTATTAACAACCCAAATATTCCCTATAGTACCGACTGCGGTTATTAAGATATCATCAATTTGAGGTAAATTATTGGATGCTTTCAATTTCTCATATCTTTTCTGAGAAATGAATAGTTCCACAGATATTTTCTCTCCTCGACTTAGCTCGGAGACTTCTTTTCCCCTATAAAATGGAATACCATAATCGCAATATTCATCTGCAAATATTCTGTTACTTGAAGTAACTGTGCACACATTTGCTAATGATTTCGTATGCCAGCCTTTGGGGTTGGTGATCGGGTCGCCGAAAGTTTCATAGAAGAGGGATTGGGCGAGGGTGTCAAGGTCTTTTAGCTGCTTACGCTTTAGCTCAATCAGCTCGTTCAACTTATCCAACTCTCCTACTATCTGCTCCTGTACCTCCATCGGCGGGATGGGAATAGGAAAATCTGAAAAGGATTTCGTATTAAGATTTCTTTGAGCGGCTCCACGTCCAAGGTTATAAATTCGCGGTTGATTTGCCCAAAGATATTTGTCAACAAATTCCTGAGTTAACGACTCTTTATTTGATTGAACAGATAGACCGCTATCATTTAGAAAGAACCTTCCACGTACAAATCTCACACATTCGGGAGACATTGCAAAACGTGATATGATCATGCAGTTTTCCCTATTATAGTTCATGGTGGTAAAGGTCGCGCCTCCTCCGCCATATACATAGTAAGGCCCCGGTTGAGTATCTTTTGCTACTATTCGTTTACCAAAGTTTATTTGGCAGATGTCTCCTAATCGTTTTTTGGGCCAGCCGTGATTCATTGCGCGAGCATTTTTTGGAGTTCGACCATGCCGCGGAGGAAGGTTTCCTCGGTGGCGTGAAGGCGGTTGAGGATTGATTCGGTTGGCTCAAACTCTACTTTTTCGCGGATGGTCTCTTTGTAGGTGTTGAAGGAGAGGTCATAGCCGTTCTCAATTATCTCACTTTGTGGCACGAGGAAAGACTTATCGGTGCGCTTGCGGTCAGTTTCTCCCGTTTTGCGGTCATGGAAGCGGGCGATAATATCAGGGATATCGTTCTCCGTCACCTCATTACGCTTCTGGTCAAGCGAAAAGCCGTCCGCCTTCATGTCATAGAACCATACCTTATCAGTACCGCCGGCATTGGTTTTGGTGAAAATCAGAATTGCAGTCGATACACCGGAATAAGGTTGGAACACACCTGAGGGCATTGAAATGACGGCTTCAAGACATTGATTCTCAACCAACTCCTTGCGCAGGTCCTTGTGGGCCTTTGATGAGCCGGTCAGCACACCGTCAGGAACAATCGACGCGCAGCGTCCACCTACCCTCAGCGAACGGATAAAGAGGGCAAGAAAGAGCAACTCGGTCTTCTTGGTCTTTGCAATAGCCAACAGGCTCTTTGAAACCGCATCGTTATCGAGACTTCCGGCAAACGGCGGGTTGGCCAGTATCAGCGAGTAACGCTCGGTGTCGGTATTGTCGGCAGAGAGGGAATCTTGCCATGCGACTTGTGGATTGTCAACATCGTGAAGCATCAGGTTCATAGCCCCGATGCGAAGCATAGTGGCATCAGTGTCAAAGCCGTGCAACATTGTGTTGCGGAAATGCTCTTTGACAGACTTCTTGGCGAGTTCTTTCTTATAGTGTTCCTGGACATACTTGGCACTCTCCACGATGAAACCGGCGCTGCCCATTGCCGGGTCACAGATAGTGTCGTCAAGAGAGGGCTGCATCAATTCCACCATCATTCGAATAATGTGGCGCGGAGTGCGGAACTGTCCGTTGGTGCCGCTGGCCGCCATCTTGCCCAGCACATATTCATAGACGTCGCCCATCGCATCACGGTTATTCATATCAAGTGCGCTGATACCGTCAACAACCTTGACGAGTGTGCGCGGGTTCTGAATCATAAAGACAGCATCCTTCATAAACCGCGAATATGCCGACTGCTTGCCACGGTTAAGGTGCTTTATGTAGGAAAACACATCCCGACTTACAACGCGATACATCTTTTCGGGCTCGAAATGCCGGAAATTGCTCCAGCGCAAATCAGCCAGAGGAACATCCTGGTCCGTCTCTGGATTGTGCCAGGTGCCGTAATCAAACATCGGCTCACTTACTTGTGTTCCTAATGCCGAGGCCTTGCTTTCCTGACGTATCTGAGCATCATCAAGCATCTTCATAAACAGAAGGTAAGTCATCTGTTCAAGAAGAGTTATGGAATTGGTAATACCTCCCGTCCAGAAGGTTTCCCATATTTGGTCAATC
The DNA here is from genome assembly GCA_947176925.1 of uncultured Porphyromonadaceae bacterium. GTDB lineage: Bacteria > Bacteroidota > Bacteroidia > Bacteroidales > Muribaculaceae > UBA3263. Next base: position 22,147 of record CAMWSN010000017.1, on the reverse strand, counting down.
TGTGATTTTATCTGTCCTGTAATCATGCGTAATATCTGGAGGCGGTTTTCACGGCAAATTTAATCATAATTTCGGAAATATACAAGGCTGCAGAAAGAATAGTCCGGCGAATTATTAGGAGATTTGGGAATTTTTGCTTAACTTTGCGGAGAAATTCCTAAATCCTGTATATATGAAGCGCTTTTTTATTGCTTTGACCTTTGTTTTTGGCCTTATTTGCGGCGTCTCGGCTCAGGCGCCTAAATCCGGCAACCATTATCGCGTTTATGGTGTAGCGTTCTATAACCTTGAAAACCTGTTTGATACGCTCAACACCAACGGAACCTACGACTTAGAATTCTCCCCTAAGGGCGCGCGCCAATGGGACTCACGCAAGTATCAGGCTAAAATCCACAACATGGCCTACGCCATCTCCCAACTGACCACCAAGACCACGCCCAAGGGCCCGGCGATCATCGGCGTCAGCGAAATCGAAAACAAATCCGTGCTTGACGACCTAGTGGCCGACCCCCAGATTGCCGCATGGAATCTCCAGGTGGTCCACCATGACGGCCCGGACCGCCGCGGTGTCGACGTCGGCCTGCTCTATAATCCCCGCCTCTTCAACTTTGAAAGCGTTGAAAATCACCGCCTTTTCATTGAATCATACCCCACGTTCAAGACCCGCGACCAAATGTGTGTGACCGGCACTTTGGGCGGACAGCGCGTGAGCATCATCGTCAACCACTGGCCCTCACGCCTCGGAGGTCAGGAGCAGAGCAGCTGGCTCCGCGAAGCCGCAGCAGCCCTGAGCAAACAGATTGCCGACTCCGTATGGGCCGCCGACCCCTCACGCGGCGTCATCATCATGGGTGACCTCAATGACGACCCTGACAATAAATCAGTGGCTGAAGTCCTTAACGCGAAAAAAGACACCAAGGGAGTGGAACCCCACGGATTCTACAATCCCTGGTGGCGACTCCTCCGCGACAAAGGCATCGGTACTCTCGCCTATAAGGGCGCCTGGAACCTCTTTGACCAAATCGTAATCTCCGGAAATCTCCTTGAAGAAAACGCCGCCGAAACCGAGCTCCGGTTCTTCAAGCAGCAGGTCCACAACCATGACTTCCTCATTGACAAAGAAGGCACCCGCCAAGGCTACCCCCTGCGCACGTTTGCTGCCGGCAGCTGGCTCAACGGTTATTCGGACCACTTCCCCACGGAGGTATTCTTCAAAATCGCCGTCCCCGCCCGAAAATGAAAGTCAAGATCGTAAACCTCAGCGGCCTCGACCTCCCCGCCTATGAGACCCCAGAATCGGCCGGAATGGATGTCCGCGCCGCCATTAAGGAGCCACAGACCCTCCATCCCGGTGAGCGCGCTCTGATTCCCACCGGACTGAAAATCCAACTCCCCGCCGGATATGAATGTCAGGTGCGCCCCCGCTCCGGGCTCGCCCTGAAAAAGGGAATCACCGTGCTTAACACTCCCGGGACGGTCGACGCAGACTATCGCGGCGAAATCGGAATCATACTTATCAATCTCTCCTCTGAGCCCTTTGAAATCGCCCCCGGTGAGAGAATCGCACAACTGGTTATTAATCAATACACTCGAATCCAATGGGAACCGGTGGAACGTCTCGACGAGACCAAACGCGGCGACGGCGGATTCGGCCACACCGGAACGAATTGAAACCCACTCTATTAACCATACTCCTCTGCGTGCTTCTTGGCCTCACGTCAGCCCGGGCTGACAATAAGGCCAAGAGCGACTATTATTTCATGGAGGCGATGCGCCAGCGCACTCTTGACCGCGACGGTGACGCCGAGGCCCTGCTCTCCCGCGCCTTTGAAATAAACCCCGAGCCGACCAATCCCGCCGGCAAATTCGTAGGATTCACGACCATCAGCAACTCCCGGGGCGACTCGGCGCAAATCGTTAAAGGGCTTCGCATTGTCGAGCGTTATGTCGCTGCCAACCCTGACGATACATATGCCGCCGTCAGCCTCGCGGACATGTACATGCAGATGCAAAAATTCGAGAAGGCCCTCCCGCTCTATGCCTATGCCGACTCGATGAATCCCTCCCAGCCCGCAATCGCTTTACGCCACGCCCGCAACTTGGAGCAGCTCAAGCGCGTTGACGAGGCCGTCAACGTCTATCGCAAAGTCGAAACCCGCATGGGTCGCTCGCCCCAGCTTACTTTCTATATCTCCAACCTCCTGCTCAACGTGGCCAACGATACAGTCAGGGCCTTGGCCGAGGTCGAAAGCCTCCTCAACGCCAAACCCGGCGACACCGAAGTTCTGGCCCTCGCAATTTCCGCGAATACAGCCCTGAACCGCACCGACGAGGCCCTCCGGCTGATTAATCTTGCCATAGCCGCCGAGCCTGATAACGTCGAACTCCGAGACTACTGCATAGCTCAGGCCGACAAGGTCAAAGGTCCCGAAGCCGCCTACGAACTCCTTGAGCAGGCCCTGCGCTCCGATGAGTTTGCCGACGACGAAAAATCCTTTCTCTTCGCCCAATTCTTCCAAGGCATAAAAATTGACGACGAAGAACTCAGCGAGTCGATTTTTCAACGCGCCCGTGCCGTCATGGCCGAAGAAGTCCCGGATGACATGTACCCCTACATCCTCCAGGCTATATATCATTACCTCAACCGCGACTTCATCGCTGCCGCAAACGAATATGAGTACGCATTCCAAAAGAACCCCACCAGCGGCTCTCTCCTTGCCGAGCTGATGAGGATGTACATACTTGCCGACGAACCCGAGAAAGCGCTCGACCTTGGCCGCAAAGCTCAGATAACCCCTGACATGGTCGACGTCCAGAACGTATATCGCATGATGGCCGGAGCATATATGAATCAGGAAAACTACCGACAGGCTGCCTCCTCATTAGAGCAGATATTGACCGACTGTGATGCCGAACTGACTGACGAGGACCGCTCCGAAGTCATCTGCTCCATCGCCGACGCCGAGCAGCACTTCCTCAATCCCGAGCGTGCCGCCGAACGTTATGAGCAGGCCTTGGCCTTAGACTCGCTTAACGTTATGGCGAAGAATAATTATGCCTACATGATTTCCGAAAAAGGCGGCGACCTCCAATTGGCCGAACGCCTTATCAATGAGGTTCTTGAAATTGAGCCTCACAATCCCGTCTACCTTGATACCGCCGCCTGGATTGCCTACATGCAAGGGAAATATGGTCCCGCCATTGCCTACATCGAGGAAGCGATGCTGATGCTCCGTGACGACCCCAACGTTGAATATCTCCAGCATGCCGGCGACATTTATTATCGCGCCGGAATGACCGATAAAGCTCTTGAAAGCTGGCAAAAAGCCCTTGAACTTGAACCCGACTCTCCCGAACTCAAAGCCCGGGTGGAACAAAAACGTATTCCCTGATGAAAAAGTCACTTCTTATAACCATTTTATGCCTCTTAGCGATAGCGCTGCCCTCTTGTCGCACAACCAAGACCGAGGTTATCACTATCCCCACTGAGGAACAGGAGCCGGCGCGATGGAAAAACGTAACCATCCCCGTCAGACTCGAACTCACAGAGCCGCAGAAATTCACCATCACGGGCCGAATGACCATGGAGCGCAACGAGTCCGCACTGATAACCCTGCGTATGCTCGGCTTTGACGTGGCTCAGATTTACGTCACCCCGAGTGAGGCCGACGTAGTCATCAGGCAGATGAACAAAATCTGGATTCAGGAACCGATCGCCGACCGATTGGAGAAGCTCCATATCCCCTTCTCGACCATCCAGAATGCACTCATGGCCGACCGCGAAGCCTTCGATAAACTCCCCGCAGGCCTGGGCCTCTCATTGAGCGGAACCAAGGAAAAACCCGTCATATCCATCAAGCTGAACGCCAAGGGGAAAACCATCAGTGGCAACATGACCCTCTCCATGAACGAAGCCAAATGGAACTCGCAGATGTATGACACGTTCAAAAAACCTACGGAAGGCGAATATAAAAAAGTGACACTTAAAGAACTCGGAAAAGTATTGTAATGAGACGGTTGCTTCACATAATCATCCTCTGCCTGCTCCTTCCGCTGAGCGCCGACGCCGCCAAACCGAAAAAGGCCGCGCCCGCCAAGCCGAAGACCAGCGCTGACGTCAAAAACCAACGCAAAAAGACCGAGCAGGAAATGAAGCAAACAACCAAGAAAATCACAATGACCGAGGCGCAAATCAAGGAACGCTTAGGCCGGATAAACTCCCTGCAACAGCAGATTTCCCACTCCGAAGCCGCCGCAGCCCAGCTTCAGCAGCGCCTGGACTCCATAGCTCAGCGTACCTCCCTGGTTCAGGATTCCATCAAAGCCAACGAAGCGGAACTGGCCCGGTTGCGCCAACTTTATACATCGGCCGTGCGCTCCTCGCGTCGCAACCGCCGCGAAATGAACACCTTGACATTCCTCTTCTCTGCCGATAATTTCCGCCAGGCCTATCGCCGCATGCGTTACCTGGAACAATACTCCGCATGGCGCAAACGGAAAGCTGAACAAATCAGCGCCGTTGTCAGCTCTCTGTCTGCTCAAAAAGCATCCCTGACCGATATGGCGAACCATACGACCTCCCTCCGTCGCCAGGAAGAGGACGAACAGCGCAAGCTCAAAGCCTCACGTGACAGTGTCAACTCCGCCGTAAAATCCCTCGAAGGTCAGAAGCAGCAGTTGACATCGGTGCTCAACGAGCAGAAAAGGACCATCAAGAAACTCGACGACGAAATTCAGCGCCTGATTGAAAAAGAAATCGAGGAACAGCGCCGACGCGAGGCCGAAGAAGCCCGCAAACGCGCTGCCGCGGAAGCAAAAAGAAAAGCTGAAGAAGCAGCCAAAAAAGCTCAGAACACCGGCAAACCCGCTGACCAGAAGAAGCCCGGCGAAGCCACACCCGCAAAACCGAAAGAGCCTGATTTCAAGCCTGAAAAGCAGGTTTCCAACCCTCAAACGGGCGAATTTGCCTCACGCAAGGGGAGCCTCCCCTCTCCGCTGAGCCATACCTACGTGGTGGCCCGCCCGTTTGGTGTACAACCCCATAAGAACCACACTAACGTCGAAGTCAATAACCCCGGTGTAGACCTCGAGACAGCCTTGGGGGCCACAGCCCGCGCCGTTCATGCCGGCAATGTCTCTGCAGTCTTCGTCCAGGATGGTTTCGGCCATGTGGTCCTCGTGCGCCATGGCTCGTATCTGACCGTGTATGCCAACGTTAAGACCATCAACGTCAAGAAAGGCGACACAGTCAAAGCCGGCGACGTGATCGGCACCGTAGCCCCCTCTGAGTTCAACCCCAACCGCGGTATGCTCCACTTTGAAATTCGCCGCGAACGCGAAAAACTCGATCCTCAGCAATGGCTAAAGCGCTGACTTCCAGAGTAGTCAAAGCTATTTCTCTGTTGGGTTCCACCCAGATGGCAAACATGCTCTGCTCCGTTGTGCGCATGAAGGCGCTCGCCATATGGGTCGGCCCAATAGGAGTCGCACTGATGGGCGTCTTTGGTCAGACGCTGGAATTTATGGGTACTTTGACCCAGATGGATATCCGTGTTTCCGCGGTGCGAGACGTAGCCTCGCGCCCCGTCTCGCAACGAGGCGAAATCATCGGAATAGTCCGCCGGGTAAGTCGCGCCATGGGAATCTTGGGGCTCGTTTTAGTTCTACTTTTTGCACCCCTGTTCAGTCATTTTTTCTTCGGAAGCGATGAGTATTCCATGAGCTTCCGCATCCTATCCTTAGCCCTATTCTTTCAGGCTCTTCAAGGGAGTGAACTCATTGTGCTTCAAGCCGAAGGGCGTTACCGCGCCATCGCATTGTCAAGCCTAAGTGCTGCAATTGTCGGCCTCGTCATGGCTCTTGTCCTCTTCAAGACTATGGGACTCAACGGAGTAGCACTCGTTTTGGTCAGCTACTCGATTTTCACGTGGCTGTTTACCGCCCGCCACTCTCGCGGCTTCCGATCCGAAGCCTCCGCGCTGAGCCTCCGGGAGTGTTTCCGCCGCTCCCGCCGCTTCATCGAAATGGGTTTCTACTTAGTCATTTCCGGTCTGATTGCCACCGGAGTCAGCATGGCCTTTATGGCAATCTTTGAGCGCTCAGCCGGCGCCACCGAATTAGGCTATTACCAGGCAGGTAACACCATGCTCATCCGCTACGTCGGAGTCTTCTTCACCGCAATTACCATGGAATTTTACCCTCGCCTCTCGGCCTCTACTCCGCGCCATAACCATGCCTCGCTCATCATGACCCACCAGGCCCGGACCTGCATGCTGCTCTTTTTCCCCTGCGCGGCCCTCGCCGTGCTGCTGACTCCGTGGCTTATCCGCCTGCTTTACGACGCCGAATATATGCCCATGGCGCCTTACTTCATCCTTGGAATGATCGGTATGATGATGCGTCCTGCCTCTATGATTCTCTCTTATAGCTTCATTGCATTCAACAAGGTCAAGCCCTATCTATTCACCGAAGTCACCTCGGCCCTTGTCGGCTTAGGACTCAACGTGGCCGGCTTCCTCTTGGGAGGATTCCCGGGCCTTGGCCTCGCGACTATCGCATGGTATCTCTTTGACCTTATGATAATCTACGTCACCTGCCGGGTGACGGACACCCCATGCTTCGGCACCCGAACCCTCATAATGGCGCTCATGCTGAGCATCGCTCTTTCCATCGCGTCAATAATCATGCTCAAATTCTTAATAATTTGCTGATTGCAGAAAATTTGCGTAAATTTGCATTATGGAAGAGAAAGTCACCAAGGAAAAAAATAAAGCTAAAAAATGGCTGAAAATCGGCGCCTGGATTCTCGGGGGAATTATCGGCCTGATTTTTCTCATACTGTTAGGCGTGAGCTGGTATCTGACTCCGGAGCGCCTGACCGCGTTGGTCAATAAATATGGCAACGAGTATTTTGTCAACGCCGATTTCGGGATTGAGCGGGCGGAACTGACCGTATGGCGTACTTTCCCCCATGCAGAAATTGAGGTTGACGGCCTGCGACTTATCAACATCGACCCGGCAATTCCGGCAGAGGGCGATACGGTGGCCTCCATTGCGAATTTCCACGGACGTATCAACCTGGCAGCTTTGCTGATCGGGCGCATTTCCGTTAATAAAGTCAGCATCGATCGGCCTTGTGCCACCTTTTGGCAAGGGCCTGACTCATTAAACAATCTTAATATCTTCCCGCCATCGGAACCCGAAGAGGAGACCGACGAACCGCTTTCACTCCCATCCATTCATCTTGACCGATTCCAGATTTTAGGCGATGCTCGGTTTCGTTACATATCTGAGCCGGATAGCATCCGGGCCGACATCACCATCCGCGCCACAGAACTCACCGGAAGCGACGGCGTCACTCAGTATATACTGACCACCGACGCCACAGCCGGAGCGATTCCTTTCCTGCCTGAACGCCTGAAAGTGGGCCTGGACGGAGGAATCATTTGGGATCCGGCCACGCCTTTGACTCTCGGTTTGAATAGATTTAAAATTGATGTTGACTCGCTGCAGACCGTAACATCGGCCGAAGTTGATTTCAGCGACGGTATGCTTGTCAAGTCATTGGATTTCAAGCTGAATCCATTGTCATTACAGCGCGTCAGCGAACTCATAGAGCAGATTCCGATTATCGACAGCCCTGCTGCAGTTGAATTCACGGCTAAATTGCTCGAGCCTTACAAGTTTAATCCTGACACTCTACTGATGCCGGCTCTGGAAGCCAATTTGAAGATTAATGAAGCACCCTTGGCTATTCCGGACTATCACTTGGCACTAAGCAAGGTAGCATTAGACGTTGATGCGAAAATCAGCGCTCAAGGGCTTGACCATTCAACTGTTGATCTCAAAAATCTTAACGTCGCTTTCCCGGCATCTGACTTCAGGCTGACGGCAACCGCAACAAACCTTGAGACAGATCCTCATGCCGAAGGGTGTTTCCGTGGAGCCGTTGACTTCAACAACTTGGACCGACGTCTTTGGCAGTTGATAGGCATGCGTCTGCGCGGAGTAATGGATGCAGATATTGATTTCAACCTGAACCTGAGCGACTTGACCGAAAATACGTTCCATCGCGCGAAAGTTGACGGCGAAATGAGCCTTAAAAACTTCGTCTGTCTGATGCCCTCCGACAGCATTGCCGCATGGACGCGCAATGCTCACATTGACTTCGGCTCAAAGGAACGACGCGGAAATATAGACTCTCTATTGGCGGCAAGCCTCACACTCGATACCGCCCGGGTATGGACAGCGGATCTGCAGGCTGAACTCTCAAAGTTTTCGATGAACTTTGGAGTTGAAAACCGCTCGCAGACCCTCGACACATCGACGGTTACACCCATGGGGGGCAAGCTCGAAATCGGACAACTGAGATGTCTGATGGCTGATTCGAGCCGCGCGATGGTTCGCGGTATAAACGGCGCCACGGTCCTGACCCGCTACAAAGGCGACGGCAAGCGTCCGCTGATGGCAGCTCAAATCGGAGTGGACCGCGCGGTCTATTCGGATGGAGTCAACCGCATGTCGCTCAGTGGCGCGGAAATAGCCGCGAAGGCTCACTTAGCGCAAACCGGGCGCAAGAAGCGGACTCTCTCCCAAGGAGACTCAGCTCGCTTCCGCCAGCGGCGTGACTCGCTGATTCTCAGCGACCGCGGCCATGAGCGCATGGATTTCGGAGTGGACCGCTCAATGGTTCGCACCCTTAAAAAATGGGATGTCCGCGGCCATGTCAAGGCTCGTCGAGCCAGGATGTTCACGCCGCTTTTCCCACTACGTATGCGTCTGACGGACCTGAACTTAGGGTTTAATCCGGACTCGGTAGTGCTTAACTCGATGGCCCTGAAAGCGGGCCGGAGCGACTTCAAGCTCAACGGCATGATCAGCAACATGCAGAAATCCTTAGGACGCAAGCGCGGTCAACCCCTGAAAATTGCCCTCACACTCAATTCGGACACCATCAACGTCAATGAACTGACTCGTGCGGCCTTCCGCGGCTCGGCATGGCAGGCTCAGTCCGATTCGCTTATTGCCGCAGCACGAGCCACGGACCTGAACCTTGACGATAACGCCTTGGAAGCGCAAGCCGAAGCGGAGGAAACCGCCGACGATGCCATGCGCGCCATCGTTGTCCCGATGAATATTGACGCCACATTTGACTTCCACGCGCGCAACATACTGTACTCAACCATGTTGCTGCATGATTTCTCCGGTGAGGTCATCGTGGCCGACGGAACGGCGCAACTCAGCGACCTCAATGCCTCGGCCGACGTAGGCTCAGCATCGGTAAACCTGATTTACTATGCACCGACAATCAACGACATCGACATAGGCCTCAGCGCCGAGCTTAACCGCTTCCGCATTGACAAGGTATCGGAGATGCTTCCCGCGCTCGATACTATCCTCCCATTGCTCAAGGACTTAGGCGGAGTTATCGACGTCAACATAGGTGCGACAACGCGGACAGACTCCATGCTCAACATTGATTTCCCGACACTTCGCGCCATGGTCAGCATGACGGGCGATTCGCTGAAGGTGCTTGATGAGCAGACGTTTAAGACGGTCAGCAAGTGGCTCCTGTTCCGCGACAAGAAAAAGAACATGATTGACCGCATGGAAGTGGAATTGGCAATCGAGGACAACACCTTGGAGGTTTATCCGTTCATGTTTGATTTTGACCGTTACCGAATCGGTGTCATGGGCCATAACGACTTGGATATGAATATGAATTATCACGTTTCTATTCTCAAGTCGCCCATCCCGTTCAAATTTGGTATCAACATCAAGGGTAACCCTGACAAGTTGAAGATTCGCCCGGGCCTTGCCCGATTCAAGGAGAAAATGGTAGGGCAGCGCACTCATTTAGCTGATACCCTGCGCGTCAACCTCGCCAAGGAAATCAAGGGCGCCCTCAAAAAAGGCGCGAAAGCCGCACGGGTGGCTCCGATGGAAGTGGCCCGACCGCAAAAAATCGAATCGCTCAATGAAGCCACGGACACACTGAGCCACGCCGATTCACTCTATTTCATTGAACACGGACTCATTGAAGCCCCGGACTCATTAAAGATTATTCAGAACCAATGATAATACCCCAGCCCAAGGCCTTCCTTTTCGACATGGACGGCACGCTTTACGACTCGATGCCGAACCACGCATCATCCTGGTACCAAATGGTTTGCGAGCAAGGGATTCCCTGCACTCCTGAGGAGTTTTTCCTTTATGAAGGAGCCACGGGGGCCTGGACGGTCAACCTGCTTTTTCAGCGGGCCTACGGCCGCGATGCGACGGCCGAGGAGGTGCAGAAGCTCTATGAGCGCAAAGCGGAGATTTTCCGCTCCAAACCTCATCCTCAGGTGATGGCCGGAGCACGGGAACTGGTTGACGCAGTCAAGGCGCTCCCCTGGAACCCGCAGACCATCCTTGTCACCGGCTCGGCCCAGGGGTCGCTCTTAGGGTCGCTTAATGATGATTTCCCTGGGGCCTTTCCGGATAACAGGCGCGTTACGGCCCTGAACGTCAAGCGCGGAAAGCCTGCGCCGGACCCGTTTCTTCAGGGGGCGGCATTGGCCGGAGTCAAGCCGGAGGAATGTATAGTCATTGAGAACGCACCCCTAGGCGTCCGCTCCGGAAAGGCAGCGGGATGTTTCACTGTAGCCGTCACCACCGGACCGATTCCCCGGGAGAGGATGGCCGAGGCCGGCGCCGATTTGATTTTTGATTCCATGCCCGAATGTGCGGCTAAACTTCCCGAATTGTTATGCAGCAACTGATTTTTACCAATGAAGTCAAGCCCGCGTTGGAGGGGCTGATCGCCGAGCTTAATCCGGACCGTGTGGCCCTGCTTTGCGACACGAATACCCGGCGAATTGCCGAAGAACTTGCGCCGGTCAGAGCGGATATTATCGAAATCCTGCCGGGTGACGAAAACAAGAATCTGACTCAGCTGAGCCGCGTATGGGAACATCTGAGCACCCACGGATTCACGCGGCGCTCGGTGATGGTCAACGTAGGCGGCGGCATGGTTACGGACCTTGGCGGATTTGCGGCAGCCACATTCAAGCGCGGAATCCGCTTTATCAACGTGGCAACGACCCTTTTGGGAGCAGTAGATGCGGCCGTCGGCGGCAAAACGGGAATTAACTTTTTAGATCTCAAAAATGAAATCGGGGCGTTTCAGGAAGCCGTGGCGGTCATTATCTCAACCAGATTTTTCGCGACCCTTCCGCCAACGGAGCTGCGCTCGGGATTCGCCGAAATGCTTAAGCACGGACTGATTTCCCGTGAGGAGATTTATCGCCGGCTGCTTGAATTCGACATTGTTAACGCTGACCTTGAGGAACTTTTGCCGCTCTTGGAGGAAAACGTCAACGTCAAGCGCGAAGTGGTAGCCCAAGACCCTCGTGAACAAGGTTTGCGCAAGGCACTGAACCTGGGCCACACGGCCGGACATGCCCTGGAAAGCCTTGCCCTGGAGCGCAATCACCCGATACCCCACGGCGTAGCCGTGGCCCACGGGATGTTAGTGGAAATGATTCTGTCACACATGCAGGCCGGATTCCCCTCAGCGGAACTTTATCGCTACGCCGAACTGCTGAACCGGGCCTATAATGACGTCCCGACAATAACCTGCTCAGACTATCCGGCGCTGCTGCGCCTGATGGCCCACGACAAAAAGAATACTATCCCCGGCCAAATCAACTTCACCCTCCTCGAGGCCCCGGGAACAGTCAAAATCGACCAAACCGCCACAGAATCATCCATCCAAACCGCCCTTGACCTCTATCGCGACCTCATTCAGGTCTAAGTCAGCAACAGTGGGATTAGGGCGGAGAAGACGAGGGTCAGGTTGGCGATGGCGTAGGTGATGGTGAAGGAGAGATTGGGGACGTCAGAGCCGAGAGCAGTTTCAATGGCGCCGATGGAGGCGACGCTGCATCGGGCGCCGGCAACGCAGCCGAGGACTTCGGGACGGGAGAATCGGAAAAGGTGGCGAGCAATCAGTACGTTGATAATGAGACTGATTGCGGTCAGAAGCAGGCCGATTCCGACGATGGCGATACCGGCCTCGCGAAGACCATCAAGGAGCACTGCCCCGGCCTGGAGGCCGAGGACAGCGATAAACATGTTGACACCGAGTTTATTGAGAATCCAGAGAGCCGATGACGGGATATGGCCGAAGGATGGGCGCTTGGAGCGCAGCCAGCCGAGGAAAAGTCCGGAGAAAAGGGCGCCGACGCTGACTCCGAGAGCCATGGGTATTCCATGAATACTAATCGAGAGGGAGCCGAGGAAGCATCCGGCGGCAATACCGAGGCCGAGGAAGACCATATCGGTGGCGTTAGTGTCGCGGTCGGCATATCCGATTCGTGAGGCAGCGACCGAAACGTCGCAAGGCCATCCGACAAGAGTCACTACGTCGCCTCCAATCAGGGGGAGATTGTCCTTGAGCGGTAGGGAGAGTCCATTGCGAGTAACGGAGGCGATGGCCAGGCGCTCCATGTAGGATTGATTGCGAAGTTGGCCAAGGGTCTGACCGTCAATGTCGGCCGTGGCTATGGTGACGGGAGTGCGTTCGGCGGCAAAGTTCAGGAGCTCGGTGTCAGCTACTTCAGGGCCGGGAGGCGAAGGTAGGGTTGAAATCTGAGATGACCGACCGCCGACAACAATATGATCACCGATGGAGATTTTGATTTCAGGCGAAGGTTCGACTATTTGGCCACTGATACGTGCACGGACAATGACAATCCGGACTCCGAGCTGCTCATAACGTGCAATAATCTCGGCTATTGTGCGGGTGGGCGCAAAGAATTGGTCCTGAACCTGATAGGCGCGATAGGCGACCGCCCGGCGGGCGGGAATCATGCCCGGAGAGAGCTGCTTGTCAGCACCGGCAAGTGATTCTTCGGCGGAGGCCACGTCGGCCAATACGGCTTTCAGTCCACCCATCATCTTAGGGGCGACGGATGATAGGAACCATGCGGTGAAGACGGTGCCGAGGACGTATGTGGCGGCATAGCATGCGGGAATGAGTTTGAGTGTATGGGCGCGTTCTTCGTCGGGAATAGGGAGGCTCTTGACGGTATCAGACAGTAGCCCGAGTGACGCGGAGGCGTTTTGAGAGCCGGCATAGAGTCCGGCAGCGACGCCCTGACTATAGCCAAACAAACGGGCGGCGATGACTACGATTGCGGCACTGACCAGGGCAGCTACGGCAGCAAATCCGACGATACGCCAGCCGTCGCCGCGAAAGGCGCGGAAGAACTGAGGACCAATACCATAGCCAACGGAAAAGAGGAACAGCAGGAAGAAAATAGTCTTCACCATCTCAGGAATATCAACGCCTAATTGGCCGACAATAACGCCGACAATCAGAGTGGCTGCCACAGGACCAAGGCTGAACGAGCCGACGCGCAGGCGCCCGACCCAGAATCCGACGCCGAGCGTCACAAAAAGAGGAATCAAAGCAGACATAAATCTCAAATTTTTCGCTCTGCAAAGTTACCACTTTTCCGGAAGCTACGCAAGAGGGAGAAGGAGGGAAGCGAAGGGCTGCCTACCGGGGAGCCAAGTATTAGTTTTTCGCCGTATATTAAAAGCAAAAAACTCCAGACAAATGGCATCCGTAAAAGTTAAATTCCGCCCGTCAGCAGTCGTCGGGCAGGAAGGCTGTATCTACTATCAGATTCTTCATGAACAAAAGTCCCGACGGCTATCCACTGACTTCAGAATCTTCCCCTCGGAATGGGATGAAAAACACAGTCAAGCCATCACCGGCAAAGAATCTTCGCGCCGGGACTTAGTCCTTTCAGTTCGCGAGAATATCCGGCAAGATTTACAGCGATTAATTAGAATAATCCGCAAACTCGAACTTAAGGGGCTGAGTTATACGGCGGATGATGTAATCAAAGAGTTCCGGAATTACAAAGAGGAATACTCGATGTTTAACTACATGACGCGAACCATCGAAAAGCTCAGGCATAATGGCAAGGTGCGCACATCGGAGACCTACCGATCAGCCCTGAATAGCTTCAGGCGGTTCCGCAAGGGTGAGGACATAATGCTTGACAGCATCGGCCCGGACGTGATGGAGGACTATGAGGCGTGGCTGAAACTTCGAGGCCTGATTCCGAACAGTATCAGCTTCTATACTCGGATTCTTCGGGCGGTCTATAACCGCGCCGTGACCGACGATATTACCGAGAACCGCAATCCATTTCGGAAAGTATATACGGGAGTGGACAAGACAGTCAAGCGGGCGTTGCCGCTCCCGATCATCAGAAAAATCACAGGGTTAAAGTTGGCCATGACCCCGGCGGTAGACTTTGCCCGGGATATGTTTATGATGAGCTTTTATCTCCGCGGAATGAGCTTTATCGATATGGCTTACCTGAAGAAGTCCGACCTCAAAAACGGCAGGATTACATATCGCCGCAAAAAAACCGGGAAACAACTGATAATCGGCTGGGTAGCGGAAATGCAGAAGATACTTGACAAGTATCCCGAGAATAAGACGGCGTACCTGCTGCCGATTATCACAAATCCGGCGGCTAACGAGCGAAACACCTATCGCAACAAATGTTACAACATCAATCGCAACCTCAAAAAGATAGCAAAGATGGTCGGCATCAATGTGCCCTTGACCCTCTACGTGGCAAGACACAGCTGGGCAAGCGCCGCCAAGGTCAAAGGGATACCCGTCAGCGTCATCAGCGAAGGGATGGGCCACAACTCCGAAGCCACAACCCAAATCTACCTCTCCAGCCTCGACACCTCCGTAATTGACCGCGCCAACGACCTCATCCTCAAAAGCCTGAAAAGTTAATCCGCATAACACAAATCATTCCATGGCTGTGTCGTTTCTTACGGCGCAGCCTCACTTTTCGTTCAACTATTTCAATTGAAATATGAAAGATACTATGAGAATAATATTTTTTTAGAAGATAAAACTCAATAACTATAATAATGAAGCAAACCAGAATGTATAGTAATCGAATCACATAGGCTATAAGCCCATGAAGAAATAGCGTTTATGCACATCACATTATGCGTTCTTCTTGATTGCAATAGCGTAATTAATGAATTTAAATATATTGACAATCCATAGAATTGCCGAAGTCAACGCCGTCCAAGCAATGAACCATATAAATTTAAAGAAGATTGCGTTTTTAACAGCCCAACTATATTAGAGCGATATTCTGAAGTTGATTTACGAACGTGTACAAATGGCTCGGATATTTTACCGGAATAGAAAGACCTGGGATTCTGCAGGAAGACCTCCTGAACGACAAGCCAATCTCAGGAATTGAAACCAGCAACGCCATTCTACTAATTATCAGACAAATAAATATGGGGGTAAAATTATAAACTCGTATTAACACAGAGTAAATAACACCACCATTAAGAATCCAAATGTCTCATCTACAACGAAAGCATGATGATTAATAACCATGAAACAAAACATGTTGTATTCACAACTCTTTACTAAAGTTACCGATTCCCTGTTTTTTCCGTTCTTGCATATTATGATATTGTATGTTTCCAAAATAATGACTAAATTTGCGGTGAAAACTAATTCTAAATATTTTTATCATGAAACGATTTTTTCTTTTTTTCTTTTTGGGTATCCTTTCCTTTACTTCAATTACAGCCCAAGATATTTACGATTCAGTAAAAGCAGAAATTATTGCAAACAAACTGACTGCGGGAAAAATAATCTCACGCCAAGAAGCTCAGAATGCTGTTAACTTTGCACTCATAGGAATATCTAAAACAAGGTCTGAAGGAGATCGTCTTCTTGATTTATATCCGGAAGGCTCAGATTGGGTTAAATTTCATAAATATTTTGAAAGTGTTGAAAAAGAATATAGTGCTTCGTTCGTAATAATTCATAATGTCGAAAAATTTAAAAAATTATTGCCAGATAAAGATTATGCTAAACTGACTATTGCGTTAAGAGATTATCATGAATGGTATTCACTTTTCTGTCAGAAACAAAAAAGATTGTCAGGATGTCCATATGATTAAGATTGCGCCTTTGCTTAGACACAAATTATTACAATTTCAATACTATGGTTATTACCTCAGCATCGGATAGTCGACCGGGCTTGTTGCGGTGGACGTTCCCATCACTAAGTTGATATCTTTTTAATTCTGATAAAAATACTTGCAAAAATCATCGGCAAGACAGAAAATTTCAGGAGTTCCTTGAACGGAGTGAAAAATTTTGCTTTCGGTAATCATTGTAAAAAATTTATTGTAAATCTTGTAATTAGGCACTATAAATTTACGAAATTTTCGCGAGATTACCAAGAAAATCAGCCACTTAGTTTCATCCTAAATGGCTGATTATTTATCTTTGAACCAAAGCCCCTTATCTCGAACTCACGTTTTAATTAGTATTAAAGAATTCAAATTCGGTTTATTCGGCACGATTCAGTGGGGTTGAATTGGGTTGAAATCGCAAATTTTTCAGGATGCGCTGACAATTTGCTGACAAAATTTCAAAGAAAAATCCCGCAACTCTTGATTTTCAATGAGTTACGGGGTTTATGGGTGCCCAGAACAGGACTCGAACCTGCACGCCTCGCAGCACTCGCACCTGAAACGAGCGCGTCTACCATTCCGCCACCTGGGCCGGTGTCAATATTTTTGTGGGTGCAAAGTTAGGGAGAATTTTTGAGTTTTGCAAGTTTTTCCGCAAAAAAGTGATATTTTTGGATTATTGGGATTTTTTTGCTAACTTTGTGGATGTTATTACCAATCATTTTTACTTTAAATATTTCGATTTTATGACCCCTACTGAAAAGTTCGCTGCGGGCAATTGGTCTGACCATATTGACGTTAGCGATTTCGTGAGCCGTAACATCACACCTTACACGGGCGATGCATCGTTTCTTCAGGGCCCTACGGAGCGTACCAAGCGCGTCTGGGGCAAGTGTCTGGAGGCATTGGCCGAGGAGAGAGAGAATGGCGGCGTTCGCTCGATTGATGCCGAAGTGATTTCCACCATCACGAGCCATGGTCCCGGTTATATCCTCAAGGAGGATGAATTGATTCTTGGCTTGCAGACCGATGAGCTGCTGCGCCGCGCAATCAAGCCCTTCGGCGGCATCAAGGTCGTTGAGAAGGCTTGTCGCGAAAACGGGATTGAGCTTCCGGAGAAGGTTAAGGATATTTTCGCCCATTACCGCAAGACGCATAATGATGGCGTTTTTGATGTTTATACGGAAGAGATCCGCCGTTTCCGTTCGTTGGGTTTCTTGACCGGCTTGCCTGATAATTATGCCCGCGGGCGTATCATCGGCGATTATCGCCGCTTGGCGCTCTACGGTATCGACCGCCTGATTGAGGCAAAGAAGGCTGACTTAGCTGCTCTGACGGGCCCGATGACGGATGCTCAGATTCGCCTGCGCGAGGAGGTGGCCGAACAGATCAAGGCGCTCAACGAGATGAAGACCTTAGGCGAGATCTACGGCCTTGACCTCAGCCGCCCGGCCACGTCGGCCCAGGAGGCTGTGCAGTGGGTCTACATGGCTTATCTGGCAGCAGTCAAGGAACAGGACGGCGCCGCGATGTCATTGGGTAACGTAAGCTCATTCCTTGATATTTTCATTGAGTATGACTTGGCTCACGGCCTGATTGACGAGACGTATGCTCAGGAACTCATCGACCAGTTCGTCATCAAGCTCCGCATGGTGCGCCACCTGCGCATGGCCTCCTATAACGACATCTTCGCCGGCGACCCGACCTGGGTTACCGAGAGCCTTGGCGGACGTTTCAACGACGGCCGCGTGAAGGTTACGAAGACCTCATTCCGCTTCCTGCAGACGCTTTATAACCTCGGCCCGTCGCCCGAACCGAACATGACGGTGCTCTGGAGCCCCGAACTCCCCGAAGGATTCAAGGAATTCTGCGCCAAGGTCAGCGTCGACACTTCCTCAATCCAATATGAAAACGACAACCTCATGCGCGAGGTGCGCCAGTGTGACGACTACGGCATCGCTTGCTGCGTGAGCTACCAGGCCATCGGCAAGCAGATCCAGTTCTTCGGCGCTCGCGCCAACTTGGCCAAGGCCCTGCTGCTTGCCATCAACGGCGGACGCTGTGAAAACACCGGCACTCTGATGGTCAAGGGCATCCCCGTGCTCAAATCCGATGTTCTTAACTTCGAGGAGGTGATGCACAACTATAAGCTCGTGCTCCACGAGATTGCCCGCGTCTACAACGAGGCCCAGAACATCATCCACTACATGCACGACAAGTATTACTACGAGAAGGCTCAGATGGCCCTCGTGGATACCAACCCGCGCATCAACCTGGCCTACGGTGTCGCCGGCCTTTCAATCGCCATCGACTCGCTGTCGGCCATCAAGTATGCCAAGGTGACGGCCCGCCGCAATGAAATCGGCCTGACCGAGGCCTTTGATATCGAGGGTGCCTTCCCCTGCTTCGGCAATAATGACGACCGTGTGGACCACCTCGGCGTTGACCTTGTCTACTATTTCAGCGAGGAACTGAAGAAACTCCCCGTCTACAAGAACGCCCGCCCCACCCTCTCGTTGCTCACTATCACCTCAAACGTGATGTATGGCAAAAAGACCGGCGCCACGCCCGACGGCCGCGCCAAGGGAGTGGCCTTTGCTCCGGGTGCCAACCCGATGCACGGACGCGATACCCATGGCGCCATCGCGTCGCTGAGCTCAGTGGCCAAGCTCCGTTATCGCGACAGCCAGGACGGCATCTCCAACACCTTCTCAATCATCCCCAAGAGCCTCGGCCCAACGGACGAAGAGCGCGTTGAAAACCTCGTCGGCATGATGGACGGTTACTTCACCAAGGGCGCTCATCACCTGAACGTCAACGTGCTTAACCGCGAAATGCTGCTCGACGCTATGGAACATCCTGAAAACTACCCTCAGCTGACCATCCGCGTCTCCGGCTATGCGGTCAACTTCGTGAAGCTCAGCCGCGAACATCAGTTGGAGGTTATCTCCCGCTCGTTCCACGAATCGCTTTAAAATTAAAAATTAAAAAAGCAAAATAAATGGGGCGCGCCGATTGGTGGCGCCCTATTTTTTATTTGGCGCGACCATGACTGGGGACGGCATGCGAGGGTGGCCTGCGCCATGATGACCCGAGGGCGGGTCATCCTCCCAGTTATTTGGCGCGCGGGATTATTTTGTTTTTTGCATTTTTAATTTTTCACTTATTTGGGGGTCATCCTCCCTGTGGCTTCGCAAAAGGCAATTAGCTTGCGTTAGCAAGCGTCAGAACTTAGCCACGTCCAAGGGGCGCGTAGCGCTCCGTGGGGCGTGGGAGGTATGTATTCCCTTAAGAATGAGCTCCGTCGGAGCGACAGATTTGGCTCTGGAGGGGTGCCGCCGCTACGCGGCTCTTTGGGGGTTGTGCATTCTCTCTATACACGCTCCGCGGAGCGCTATGCGCCCCTTGAACGTGCCTAAGTTCTGCCGCCTGCTACGCAGGTAATTGCAACAGACTCCATGACAAAAAAGGGGGCGCTTCGCATCACGCGGGGCGCCTCCTTTGGGTTTGATGTGTGTTTTTAAACTGCTCTTATTATTGAAGTTTGAAGCCGATGGGGAGGGTATACCAGACTCTCACCGCCTCGCCATTTAATCCACCTCCCCTGATTGAAGTTTGAAGTTGATGGGGAGGGTATACCAGACTCTTACGGCCTTGTCATTCATCTTGCCGGGAATGAACTTAGGCATTGACTTTACAACCCGGACCGCTTCCTTGTCAAGGTCAGGGTCCTTACCACGGACCACCTTAACCTCACCTATTGAACCGTCCTTTTCAACGACGAACTGCGTAGTTACGCGGCCTTGGATATTGTTTTGGGCGGCCATCTCGGGGTAGCGGATGTTTTTGCTTAGGAATTCATACATCGCTTTGTCACCTCCCGGGAACTTGGGGGATTCTTCTACGGCAGTGAAGATTTGCTCGTTTTTGGGCTCTTGGGGTTTAACCTCCTCAACCTTAGCCTTAGCCTCATTCTCAACTAAGCGAGCAATGCGCTCGTCTTCTTTAATGACTGCGCTGTCTACTGCAGCGGCTTGTTCAGTTACCTCAGCTTGGTGGCGGGCCTTTCTCTGTCCGGCGGCGGCTTGCTGGCGGGCGCGTTGGGCCTGGACCTGCTTTTGCTGCTTCTGCTTTTGATACTCGGCTTCTCTGCGCTGCTTTTCGCGCTGATACTGAGCCTCCTTCTGCTGCCTGGTCTTGGACGGTTGAGACCTATTAACCTGAGCCTCAGCCTGCCAGCAAAGCGCAGCCGTCACAAAGACGGAAACTATGATTGAAAATATTCGCTTCATTTATTATGAGGTTAGTGGGTTTGATAGTTAGTATAGTGCGACCCCTCCGGGGTCGTGGGTGGTAGGGGCGGTGGGGCCCCGGGTATCGCTGCGCTCAACCCGGGGTTAATAATGATGCAAGGTCTCCGGCCTTGGGGGCGCGCAAAAATGAAAAATTAAGAATGCAAAATTTTTCACTGGAGGCGGCATGGGGTGGCTTGCGACATGATGACCCGGGGGCGGGTCATCCTCCCAGTTATTTGTTGCGATTATTTTTTATTCTGCATTATTCATTTTTCATTTAATTAAACGTCCCAGTCTTCTTGTTCTGTCCAGTCAATAGAATCGTAGATGTCAATATCAGATTTAACCTCTTTTTTGAAGGATCTTGATTTTTGTAAATCAAATGCCTGAATCGGATGTCCATAAGGATCAGCTTGAGTATGTATATCATCAACCACCCACTTGCCGTTCTCCTTTATGAAGTCAGCAGCAAAAAGCGTTGGTTCGAAGTTCCCTTGGCTAAACCAACCAGTTTCTATATCTCTATCACGAACATCAAAAACTGCCCTTACAATTTTTCGCCCATTCTCAGGATAGTACTCCATAATTTTCACCTCCGGGTTAGTTACCATGCATCTTTCAGTGTCATTCCAGGGAAAATGAAAGATAGTGAAGTACCAATCACTATTATCATAATGCTGTCCATACAGGCTTTTATTCTTAACAACCAGGGCCTTTAATCCGGATGAGAATGCATCGGGATTCCAAACGTTGGCTTTGGTGATAAGGGAGCGCATGAGGTCTTCGGTCAGGCCTTCCATTGCTGCGGCGTCGGCCTGGGCTGCGGCATCGGCTTCGGCAACGAGGGTTTCGGGGAGGAAGGATTTGACTTCGTCAGAGAGGGCGGGGATTGCGTCAACGTATGGGATGGTGCAGGTTTGGATAAATGTAGATCTCATGGCATAACCCTCAGCATAGCCCACTTCCAAGCCTTCCTTGGTCAAATGGAGAGGCATCTTATCAACCGGGAGGGCTGAGGCATTGGCGTCAATACCTTCACCATATTTCTTGACTAACCTTTTCATCTTAGAGGCGTCTGTAATTGCTTTTTTTGCATCCAAATCTTCGGAATAAAGAATCTTATTATCAGAAAGGCGGATGTAAAGTTCGTCGGCTTTACCATTAGCAACGGGCATTGACATCCCACTGATTTCTTCATCGTAATAGGTTAGAGTGATGTATCCTTCAAAGGGTGTATTTTTTTCACTCGTGACGTTGATAGTTCTTGTGGCGTCAGCATCACAACTATTCAGATATTCCTGCTTATAAGAGCTCATAAGTTCCGGGAAATCTTGGTCCTCAGAATAAGAGGTTCCAAGAACTTGTTTTACAATCCAGGAGCGAAGTTCGTTGCGGACGTCGGCGTCGCCGGCAACGGGCCATGCGATGTCATATTTGAAGGAGTCGGAGGTGCCGGAGATGTTTTCGAAGTCGAGTTCTTCGGGGGCTTCTTCGGTGGATTTTTCATTGGAGGAGAGGAAGGGGAGCTCCCACCATTCCATCTTGTGGCCGAGGAAGGCTATGCCGCCCAGGAGGACGATTGCGCCGAGGATTATGCCGATGATCTTTCCTTTGGATGAGGTTTCTTCTTCGTCTTCATCGTCAGCGTAATAGAGGGGTTGCTGTTCGGGTTCAGCTGCGGGTTGTTCGGCGGGTTCCTGCGCAGGTTCAGAGTTATTAGAGTTATCAGAGGTTTCAGCAGGTTGGGGCTCGGGGTGGACTGGTTCAGGTTCAGGCTGAGGAGCCGGGACAGGCTGAACGGGCTGGACCGGTTGCTG
>CAMWSN010000016.1 GCA_947176925.1 uncultured Porphyromonadaceae bacterium | reverse complement strand
ACGACCTTGACCGCAACAAATTCTCCGACACTCTGATCGAGACCTATAGCAATCGAGTGTTTGATGGAGTACAGCCTCATACAATCTATTATGGTGAAATCATAGGTTGCTGGGCAAAGAAATAAGTACGATACGAGGCTGTGTCAAAAATAGGAAAAGGCGGTTAACATTTGCTATCTTGGGGATTTTTGAGTAAATTTGCGCCGAAAAATAACAAACCAAATGAGATTAAACATGAAAATCAAAAGCATTTTGATGGCCTCACTGATGGCCGCCGTCGGTTTGAGCGCATGCGGCTCAAACAATAAGGAAAAACCCGCAACTGAAGAACCGCAACCGACCAAGACCATAGTCTGCTACTTCTCCGCCACCGGCACCACTGCCGATGCCGCTAAACGCATTGCCGAACAAACCGGCGCCACGCTCTATGAAATCACTCCGGAAGTGGCTTACACGGATGAAGACCTTGACTGGACCAATGACCAAAGCCGCAGCTCTCTGGAAATGAAAGACCCGGAAGCCCGCACGGCCATTGGCGGCGAGCTGCCTGACCTGACGCAATACGAAACAGTATTTATCGGTTACCCGAACTGGTGGAATACTCACCCCACCATTATCAACACCTTCATTGAATCCACAAACCTTGATGGCAAAACCATCGTTCCGTTCATGACCTCCGGCGGAAGCTCCATTGACAACAGCATGAAGCAGCTCCGGGAGACCTACCCCTCCCTTAATATTCATGACGGAATACTAATGAACCACGTCTCCGATTCAGAACTCGAGACTTTCCTGACCTCTCTTGACTAAGATGATGCTCAATATCAGACCGGCAAGATACTCTGACGCAAAAGCCATCATGGAGCTTTTGCGTCAGGTTAATGATGTGCATGCCGACGGGCGTCCGGACTTATTCATTCACGGCAAGACGAAATATAGGGAAGAAGAGCTTGCCGGAATTATCGATAATCCCCTGACTCCTATATTCGTAGGCGAAACGGAGGGCGGAGAGATTGCCGGATATTGTTTCTGCATGGTTCAAGACCACACGGAAAGCAACAATCTGAGGCCGATTAAGACGCTATATATCGATGACTTATGCATCGATGAATGCTCGCGTGGCCAACATATCGGCCAGAAAATCTATGACTACGTCAAGGAATATGCCCGCGACAACGGTTTTTACAATCTGACGCTCAACGTCTGGTCCTGTAATCCCGGCGCTATCCGCTTCTATGAGTCCCTGGGGCTCAAACCTCTGAAAATAGGGATGGAAGCATTGCTCTCTCCAGACAAAGGAGAGCCTCTTTAAGCGCCACACCGGCTGAATACTTTCCCGGCCCGTCATGGCGCACTACCCTATGACATGGAATTAAAATCAGCACCGGATTTGCGGCAACGGCATTTCCGACGGCCTGAGCCGACGCGCACCCCACCCTACGGCCCAATTCGCCATAAGTAACAACTTCACCGGCAGGAATTCTGAGGAGTTCCTGCCGGATTTTGTTTTGAAATTCTGAGGTAGCGGCGGCAATCGGCGGGATACTTTCAGTCACTTTCCCGTTAAAATAATCATCGAGCCAGCGAAAAGTCAGCTGAAAGAGAGGCAATTCCGACTTCTGAGGTGGCGAATCAGGAGCAAAGCGCAGGGCTGCGAGAGTAATTCCGTCAGCCGACTCGGCTATAAATCGCCCTAGAGGCGAATCATAAGTCGCGGCGAAGCTCATCGGCAAGAATCTTGAGCCCGACTGTGGCAGGCTCGGCAATCACATGCACAAACGGTGGCACGGGAGCGGGTTTTGGGTCAACATAATAGACCTTGGCATCCGGACGCGCATAATTAATCAGTCCCGCCGCAGGATAAACAGCCATTGAGGTGCCGACGATTACCAGAATGTCTGCCTGGCTGACAACCTCCGCCGCCGGCTCGAGCATCGGGACTGCCTCCTGAAAGAATACGATATGGGGGCGTACGTGATGTCCGTCAATAACCGTGTCAGGAGTCGTCTCGCAAGCATCGGGCTGCAACTCATAAACCTTAGTCTCGTCATCCAACGCCCGGACCTTCATCAATTCGCCATGGAGATGAATAATCCGCTCATCAGACACTCCGGCTCGCTCATGAAGATTATCAACGTTCTGAGTCACCACAAAAACGTTAAAATCTCTCATAAGCTCCCTGATAATCTCATGCGCGCGATTCGGCTTAACCTCGGCCAACTGACGTCGGCGTGCGTTATAAAACTGATGAATCAACTCGGGATTACGGCGAAAACCATCGGCCGAACAGACCTCCATGACGTCATACTGCTCCCAGAGCCCGTCAGCATCACGAAAGGTTGATATTCCGGACTCGGCGCTGATGCCGGCTCCGGTCAGAAAGACAAGATTTTTCATAACAATCTAAAGGTTTTACGGTGAAGTTTACACGGCCCGTGGAGGGCTATGGCGCGGCGATGTTCCGCCGTAGGATAAGCCTTGTTCTTCTCCCATCCATATTCAGGATAATCCAAAGCTGCACGGGCGATAAACTCGTCACGATGCGTCTTTGCCAAAATCGATGCGGCGGCAATATTGCCGAACTTGGCATCCCCCTTGACTATGGTGTGACACTCTACTCCGGCACGCCACGGCGCAAAGCGGTTGCCATCCACTATGACCATCTCCGGAGTGACACTCAACCCGTCAAGCGCGCGGTGCATTGCCAAGATTGAAGCCCGAAGTATGTTAATTTCATCAATTTCCTCCGCCGAACAAGAAGCCACCGCCCAGCTGACCGCCTCACGCTCGATGATTTCCCGCATCTCATCGCGCCGGCGCTCAGTCAAGGCCTTGGAATCATTCAAATAAGGATGAGAAAAATCGGGCGGAAGAATAACCGCCGCGGCAAATACCGGACCGGCAAGACATCCCCGCCCGGCCTCGTCACAGCCGGCTTCAATAAATTCCGTTTGCAATGAAGGAGGAAGAAGGATCACAAGCGAATCCCATAACGGCGGAGAACCGAGCGGATACGCGCCAGAAAAATATTTGCCTCCAAAGGCTTATTGACCACCAGGTCAGCGCCCTCATCATAGACGGCAATCTGGTCAGACGGAGAAATGACAACGACCGCGGGCGCAAGATTTGAAATCGGGTAAACCGGGTCCCCATCAAGAATAAGCAGCGCAAAATCATTGATTTGCTCGCCTCGGGAGGCGCCTCGCTGAATCAGACGAACATTAAAGCCTAAGGGTGTCAACATGGCAGCTATCAGCTGGCCCAAACGGTCATCGTTTGTGGACACCATTGCGAGGTATTTGTTATCAATTGACGAGTCTGCCATGTGATGATTGATTTTGCAATGCAAATTTAACTAAAATACCGGAAAGAATCCAAATCTGCAACACAATTGTAAGAGTATTTTAACACGGAGAGCCGGTCACCGATTTTAAGGCGACCGACTCTCTATAAATAGTGTCAAATCAGTATCAGGCGAGGAAGCCGAGGAGGACACCGGCAGCTACGGCTGAGCCGATTACTCCGGCCACATTCGGGCCCATGGCATGCATCAGAAGGTAGTTCGACGGATCGTATTCCAGACCGAGGTTGTTGGAAATACGGGCCGACATCGGAACGGCACTCACGCCTGCATTACCGATGAGCGGGTTAAGTTTCTTATCCTTGCTGAGGAACAGATTGAAAATCTTCACGAAGATTACGCCCGATGCACTGGCAATGATAAATGCCATGAATCCAAGAGCGAAGATTTTGATGGTCTCCGCCGTGAGGAACTGTGAGGCCTGAGTGGATGCACCGACGGTCATTCCAAGGAGGATTGTGACAATGTCAGTCAACGCATTAGAGGCCGTCTTGGCCAGGCGTGAGGTGACGCCACATTCGCGCAGGAGGTTACCATAGAAAAGCATACCGAGCAGCGGAAGCGCCGTAGGCACGACGAAGCAGGTCAACAGCAGGCCTACGATGGGGAAGATAATCTTCTCACGCTGAGAGACGGGACGTGCCGGTTTCATGCGAATCACGCGCTCCTTCTTGGTGGTCAGCAGGCGCATGATAGGCGGCTGAATCACCGGAACAAGTGCCATATAGGAGTATGCGCTGACGGCAATTGCACCCATCAGGTTGGGAGCCAACTTGGAGCTTAGGAAGATAGCCGTCGGGCCGTCAGCACCGCCGATGATAGCGATAGCACCCGCCTGGTCCGGCTCAAAGCCGAGCAGAAGGGCCACCATATAAGCGCCAAAGATGCCAAATTGGGCGGCTGCACCGACGAGCATCAGCTTCGGATTGGCTATCAAGGCCGTAAAGTCAGTCATCGCGCCTATTCCAAGGAATATCAGCGGTGGATACCAACCGGCCGAGACGCCACTATAAAGGATATTCAGGACTGAACCCTCCTCATAAATTCCTATTTCGAGACCGGCATGCGTATCAAAGGGAATGTTTCCGATGAGCATACCGAAACCGATAGGCACAAGGAGCATCGGCTCAAAATTCTTGGTAATGGCGAGCCAGATAAAGAAGAGGCCCACACCAAGCATCACGAAGTTCTCCCACGAAGCATTATAAATGCCCGTGAGATGCCAGAACTGCGCAAGGTTATCAGTAATAAACTGAGAAAATTCCATGGGAACGGCAGATTATCCGAGGGTTACGAGGGCGGCGCCTTCAAGTACTGAGTCGCCTTCCTTGACGTTGATAGCCACAACCTTACCGGCGCGTCCGGCGGGAATGGCATTTTCCATCTTCATCGCTTCAAGGATGACTACGGGGTCTGATGCGCCAACCGTATCGCCAACCTTAACGGGAATTGAAAGTACTACGCCGGGCAGAGGAGCCTGAACGGTACAAGCGCCGCCGGCAGCAGGAGCTGCTACCGCAGGGGCTGCCGCCGGAGCAGCGGAAGCAACGGGGCTTACCGGATTGACCGGAGCGGAAGCAACAGCGGCTCCGGTGCCGGGAACTGCTACTTGATAGGCAGTACCGTTGACAGTCACTGAGGCCTGATTGCCGTTGATGGAATTGATGCAAACGGTATAGTCATGGCCATTGATTGAAATCTGATATTCTTTCATAACAAAGAGGGATTTTAACGTTTGAGGGTGGGAATAGTGCGCATTGCATGGATTTTGCTGTTCCAGGCCGATGCAGGGTTTTGTTTGATGGTCAGTTTGTGAGCGCCTTCGGATTGATTATAAAGTTCAAGAGCGATGGCAATTGCCGCTGCAACCTCGGCATCGGTGTCGGCCACAGCCGTGGGAGCTGCCGCTGCCGGCTCTGCAGCCTTCTTGGCTCCGCCGATGCGCTTGATCAGGTAAAAACAGAGACAGAGCACTAACAGAGCTGTGAAGACAATTGCCATAGCCATAATGGTCATGGCGCCGCCGTTTTCGTCCATTTCCTTAAATTTAGCAATTTTGTTGTTAGGTACGGGAATAACATTGTGACCGCCGGGGGTGACAGCCTTCTCAACTGAAGAATTATCACGCACCTCCCAAGGCTTGCCGGCATCCTTAGCGCGGGCATAGCTCATGTCAGCCGTAAGCGACGCAGGAATGGTTACCGAATCCAGCAGGCTGATACCGTCAGCATCAAACACGGCAATAAAGTTATCCTCGCCGGGAGTCAGGGTGAAATTCAGATGGAATGTTCCGTCCTGTGGCTTGCCGTCGGCATAGAAAAGGACGCTTTGACCCTTTTCGATTTTGGTACGTGCATCACCGGTCGGTACAAAATATTTCTGCGGATTATTGAGGTCGTCGGTCAGATAGATTGCGGAAATATTGACGGGGGCATGAGTAGGATTGACAAGTTCAATCCATGCGGAATGGCGCCCGAAATCATCCACGATGGAACTATCGTTTTGAACCATCACCTCATTGATGCGCAACTCCTTGCGTCCCTGACCCATCACTGCCGGAGAGGCAATGAGGGCAAGGGCGAAAAGAGCGACGATTTTCTTTAGTGACTTCATGTCGTTTAATTAGAGGGGAATATTGCCATGTTTCTTCGGCGGATTCTGAACTCGCTTGGTGGCAAGCTGCTCAAGACCGCGGATAATACGGAAGCGAGTAGTTTTCGGCTCGATAACGTCGTCGATATAACCATACTTGGCTGCATTGTAAGGATTGCAGAAAAGCTTGTTATATTCAGCTTCCTTCTCGGCAAGAACGGCCTTGGGATCTTCTGCGGCCTTGGCCTCCTTGGCATAAAGCACCTCAACGGCACCTGCACCACCCATCACGGCGATTTCTGCCGACGGCCACGCGTAGTTCAAGTCACCACGCAACTGCTTGCATGACATCACGATATGAGAGCCGCCATAGCTCTTGCGGAGAGTTACGGTCACCTTGGGCACCGTAGCTTCGCCATAGGCATAAAGCAGCTTGGCACCATGGAGAATCACGCCATTATATTCCTGACCGGTACCGGGAAGGAATCCGGGCACATCGACAAGCGAAACGATAGGAATATTGAAGCAGTCACAGAAGCGCACGAAACGTGCAGCCTTGCGTGAGGCGTTGGAGTCAAGTACGCCGGCAAGATATTTGGGCTGATTGGCCACGATGCCGACCGAACGGCCGTTGAAGCGGGCAAAGCCGATGATGATATTGCGGGCAAAATTGCGCTGAACTTCAAGGAATTCGCCGTTGTCCACGAGGGCACCGATGACGTTATACATATCGTAAGCCTTATTGGCGGCTTCGGGGATGATTTCATTGAGAGCCTCGTCCATGCGGTCAACGGGATCGCTGCAGGGGAGCAACGGAGCTTCCTCAAGGTTGTTTTGCGGAATGAATGAAACGAGAGCCTTGATGAGCTCAATGGCTTCCTCGCCGTTTTCAGTAGCGAAATGGGCCACACCGCTCTTGGTTGAATGCACCTGAGCACCGCCGAGCGCTTCCTGGGTCACATCCTCGCCGGTTACGGTCTTCACCACTTTCGGACCGGTCAGGAACATATAGGATATTCCCTTGGCCATGATGGTGAAGTCAGTCAGAGCGGGAGAATAAACCGCGCCGCCGGCACAGGGGCCGAGAATTGCGGAAATCTGGGGAATAACGCCGGAAGCCATAATGTTGCGCTGGAAAATCTCGGCATAGCCGGCCAGAGCGTTGATGCCTTCCTGAATACGGGCACCGCCGGAGTCATTGAGGCCGATGACGGGAGCACCGACTTTCATGGCCATATCCATGATTTTGCAGATCTTCTGGGCCATGGTTTCACTCAGCGAGCCACCGAACACGGTGAAATCCTGTGCGAAAACATAGACGAGACGACCACCGATAGTGCCGCAACCGGTCACTACGCCGTCGCCCGGGAATGATTTCTTCTCCTGACCGAAGTTGGTGCAGCGGTGGCGCACAAACATGTCGTATTCCTCAAACGAGCCTTCGTCAAGCAGTTGGTTGATACGCTCGCGGGCTGTAAACTTGCCGCGTTCGTGCTGCTTGTCAATGGCCTTCTGGCCGCCACCCAGGGCAGCCTCCTTACGCAGGTCAATCAACTCCTGCACTTTTTCCAATTGGCTGGACATATTTTTTATTCTTAATTTTTTATTTCCGATTATTTGGGCTGTTCGCAGAGTTCAATCAGGGTGCCGCAAGTGCTCTTGGGGTGAAGGAATGCGATATCAAGACCTTCTGCGCCCTTACGCGGAGCCTTGTCAATAAGTCGGCATCCTTTTTCCTCGAGTTCGCCAAGGGCGTTGGCAACTCCGTCGGTGATATTTAGAGCCACGTGCTGGATGCCGCCGCGACCGCCGTTATTAGCGATGAATTTGCTGATAGCCGAATCCTCCGAAGTCCCTTCGAGAAGCTCAATCTTGGTTTGACCTACGCGGAAAAATGCGGTACGCACTTTCTGGTCAGCGACTTCCTCGATGGCGAAACACTTCAGACCTAACATTTTTTCATAGAAAGGAATTGCCTCGTCAAGCGAGGGAACTGCAATGCCAATATGCTCAATATGAGAGATTTCCATATCAAAACGTGATTTAGTTGGTTATAAAATATAATTAACATTGCAAAGTTACGCAAAATAAATGAAAAATGAAAAAACCAACCATGAAAAATTTACATTCTCATCACTCCGCTCCACACTTGCCGCATCGGCAACAACCATTACAAATCATTTTACTACCGCAAGTCTCACATGACTCGCGAAAATATGGCTTATACAGAAATTCGGGTGATATTTCAAACCCTAACGGGTCTCTAAGATTGAACTTGATAGGTCTTCCATCATGATTGACCCCGGCTTTTAATGCCATAGCCGACTGTATTTTTTTATCGGGTAAATGAAACGTACGTCCATCTTTCACGAACACAGTCCCGGTTTCTATGAAACAGAATCGAACATCATGGGACTTACATTGCTCTGATAATGACCGGACCCAATCAAAGTTACAGGGACGGGCACCATCATAATTCTCGCCTCCGCAAATAACCTGTTCAATCTGCCCTGAGGCGAGATGGTCCTCTATTTGAAGAGGTCCGATAAAAGGGGCCGCCATAACTCCCTTATGTTTGAAGGGTAGTTTCAGTAGCAATGGAATCCTTTGGTCAGCACGGGACTGATTTTCACACGTAATATTAAAAAATATGTTATCCCAGCCATCGCCCCAATTCTTAGGCAAACACGCTTCTACCCGCTCGGGACGCTTGGTCAATAAAAAAAATCTGACATCCGGACGTTCACTCATCAACCGCCATGCATCAGCACGCCAGCGGTCTGCATCCGGAAGGAAAAAATCAGAAGTCATGCAAACCCGGATCAACTCTCCGCTCTGAATCTTAAAGCTTCCATCGCGCTTACGTTGGAGCGGATAGTTGAAATTCCGAGTCTGATAAATCACGCTCCCGTCAGCATCTCTGAGACTGTCAAGAAAAAACATATAACAGTGTTGACAGCCCTCACTGACCTTCACGCATCCATGCCATGGATTCCAAATATCATGCATGCAAATCAGATGGTGGCCTCAACACCCCAAACAAAAGCGCGCAAGCCAAGTCGCGGCTTAGCTTCATCTACGGCACGCAGGCGCTCAAGGAGCGAATCGACGCGATCATCGTCGACCATCGTCAGCATCGCCGCAGCAAGTGACGGCCACGCATGAGTTCCCAAATGGGGCTCGCCGCCGTGCGACCCTCGGCCCTGCACCGTGCCGAAGGCCGTATAGCCTCGGCAGGCGCAGCTGTTCAATACTTCAAGAATCTGTTCATGGTGAGCCTGATCATAGGCTATGAATATAGCTTTCATTTGTCTTTCTTTAATAGTTTGCGCTGACGCTTGACGCCATTACCGGCAAATACGCAATAGAGCGCCGGAACGAAGAGCAGCGTGAGAATGGTTGAGAATGTCAGACCACCGATTACGGCCACACCCATCGGGCGCCAGAGCTCGGCTCCCTCGCCGGTACCGATAGCCATGGGGACCATACCTAAAATAGTGGTCAAAGTGGTCATAACTACGGGGCGCAGGCGCGAACGGCCGCCATCAATCACCGACCGGCGAATTGACATACCGCGTTCGCGATTGAGCGAAATGTAGTCAATCAGCACAATACCGTTCTTGACCACGATACCGATTAGCATAATCGCGCCGATCATTGACATTACGTTGAGCGTGTGACCCGTAATCCAAAGAATAAGGAATACGCCCGAGAAGGCAAAGAGCAGCGAAGTCATGATGATGCCAGGATAGGTAAACGATTCGAACTGAGCCGCCATGACGATATATACCAAGATGATAATCAGCAGTCCTAACAGGAGGAGGTCGCTGAACGAATCCTGCTGATCCTCGTAGGAACCGGCAAGCCCGATGGTAATGCCCGGAGGCAGCTGCATATCATCGATTTGAGCCTCCGCTGCGGTCACGATCTCACTCATCGGGACACCGTCCACGATGGCTGAAACCGTGATGATGCGTTCGCGGTCCTTGCGTTCGATGGTCGGAGAGGTGAAGCGCTCAACTACCGTGCCCAACTCCTTAATCCTGATGCCCTGGCCTGAGGGAGTGTACACCAAGATGTTCTCAATATCGGAAATCTGAGTACGATATTCGGGGGCATACATGACCTTGATGTCATATTCTTCGCCATCCTCGCGGAATTGCGATGCCGTGGCTCCGTTTATGCGGTTACGCAAATAATAGGCCGCCGTCTGAAGGTTGATGCCATACATGGAAAGTTTCTCTCGGTCAAAGTCAACCTGATATTCCGGCTGATAGTCCGAGCGAGAAATAACCACATCTGCAGTCCCGGGAATTCCCTTAAGAATCTGCTGCAGGTCGCGAGCCACACTATCGGTCAGCTCCAGGTCATAGCCGTAGATTTCAAAGTCAACCTTGCTTTGGCCGCCGAGACCGCCGCCACCGCCGCCGACCTTGACCTGCACTTTCTTGAAGTCAGGGAAATCATTATCAATATCTTCACGCATTTCCTTGGCAATCTGAACGATACCTTTTTTGCGATCCTTAGGGTCGACAAGTCGGATATTCATGGATATGATATGCGCGCCATTATCTTGAAGGGAGGCATAAGTATTGTCCGAACTTGCCTGGCCCACGGTATAGTTTGATACGAGGATCTCAGGATATTTTTCACGCCACATGCTGTCAAGCCGCGCCGTCACATCACGTGCATATTCTACTCGTGAACCGATGGGCAGTTCAAGACTGACCCCAAGGCGGGAATTATCCTGAGTAGGGATGAATTCCGTACCGACCCCACGCATCAGGAATATTGAGCCTACGAAAATAGCCAAACATATTACTATAGTTTTACCGCGATGGCGCACAACCTTGGTCAGCAGCCCCGCATAGGCGGCGTCAAACCGGTCAAGAGCCTTGGCCACGGGAGTGTACCATGTCTTCTTAGTCCGGCCTTCGGCTCCCGGGTTACGCAGACGTAACCACTGGCTGCAAAGCATCGGAGTCAGGGTAAGCGCACAAGTCGTTGAAATGATCATCATGATCGTAACCATCCAGCCCAATTGGCGGAACATCACGCCGGTCATTCCCGTCACGAGGGTCAGTGGATAGAACACGGCTATCAAGGTCAGCGTCGACGCTATAACCGAGACGGCAACCTCATTGGTACCATGCACTGCCGCCTGACGCGGATCCGAACCTCGTTCAATATGAGTTGTGACGTTTTCAAGTACAACGATGGCATCGTCCACTACCATACCGATAGAAATCGAAAGTGCCGATAGCGAAATGATATTCAGAGTATTACCCGTCGCATACAGATAGATAAACGATGCTATCAATGAAACCGGAATTGTGATGACGATAATCAGTGTCGCACGCCAGCGTCCAAGGAAGAGGAACACAACTACCATCACAAATAGCAGCGCATAAAGCACTGTCTCAACCAGCGACGCTATCGTGTTTCGGATATTATCGGACGAGTCCATGATTACGCCGATCTTGATATCCGACGGAAGATTTTTCTGAAGTTGAGGAAGCATCTTCATGACCTTATTCGAGATCTCCACGGAGTTGGCGCCTGACTGCTTCTGAATGACTATCATCGCGCCTTCCTGTCCGTTATTGAAGGTCTGCTGAGTGCGCTCTTCAAGCGAATCCTCAACTCGGGCCACATCCTTCAGGTAAACTATCTTGCCGCCAAAACTGCCCACGGGAATATCCCTCAGCTGCGACGTCGAGTCAAACTCACCCTGCACTCTCAGGGCATACGTATTTGAACCGATATCAAACGAACCGCCGGGCACGTTTTTATTCTCCGCGCCGATCACGCTTGAAATCTGTTCTACCGAAAGATTATATGCCTCAAGGCGCTGAGGGTCAATGTAGACGTGAATCTCGCGCTTGGGCGCGCCGGAAATCGAGACCGTACCTACCCCGTCGACTCGCGCCAAGGGATTCGCCACATTATCATCAAGAATCTTATAAAGTCCCGGCATACTTTCCGTCGCTTCAACCGAAAGCAGACAGATAGGAATCATGTCCGTAGAAAACTTGAAGATAATCGGATTATTGACATCATCCGGAAGTACCGACGATACCATATCGAGCTTATCCCTGACGTCATTGGTCAGTACGTCTATGTCATAACCATACTCGAACTCCAAGGTGATAACCGAAGTGTTTTCCCTCGATGTGGAGCTGATATGCTTGAGATGCTCCACTGAGTTGAGCGTATTTTCGAGCGGCTTGGTAACGTTTTGCTCAATGTCTTTTGCGCTTGCCCCCGGATACATCGTGATTACCATGATGGTATTTGTATCGATATCCGGGAAAAGGTCTACCGGCAGTTTCGTCAGGGAGAACATACCGAGTATTATCACCGTCACGAAACAAAGCAGAGTCGTGATCGGGCGTTTTACTGCTGAACCGTAGATACTCATTTCGTTACTTCTACTTTTGCACCGTTAGAAAGTTTGGACTGTCCGCTGACAACAACCTGCGAGCCCGACTCAACTCCGCTCAGCAACTCATATTCCGAGCCAAGGCGCTGACCGAGTTCTACTTTGTTATAGCTTACCGTCCCGTCCGGATTGAGAACGTAGACATACTGATTTCCGGACCCTTGCTGCTTGACCACGGCCTTGTCCGGAACGACTACTCGCTCCTCACTGCCTAAGTTGAGATTCACACGGCCAAACATTCCCGGAAGCACCTTGGAGTCTTCATTGGCAAGCGTGATTTCAACGCCGAAGGTACGCGATGCCGCGTCGACAGTCGGCATAACCGTCGAAACAGTCCCGGTAAACTCCTCATCGCCATACGTATCGAACTTAATCGATGCCGTCATTCCCTTTTTTATCTTCGGAAAATCATTTTCAGTCACGTTGATGACCAACTTGACCGGCTTGATGCGGGCCACGGTGACTATCGGCAGGTTGGCGGCCATGTCTCCCGGATCATAATTGCGAGCCGTTACCACGCCGGCAATCGGCGAAGTCAAAACCGTATTCTCGCGAGCATTGCGAAGAGTGCGTTCTGCCTGTGCAAGTGCGTTTTTGGCATTGGTCAGCTGAATCTCCATCGCATCGACCTGTTGCTTCGTGCCGCCGCCGATGTTGAAGAGTTCAACGGCGCGGTTATAGTTCAACTCCACGTTTTTAAGGTTGGCCCGGGCATTATCGACCTGTGTTTCATAGGCGAACGTGTTCACGTCATCAAGAATCGCTACGGTCTGTCCGGCCGATACCTGCTGACCTTCGTCAACGAGGATCTGCTTGATGCGATTCGGCATCGCCGAGGTTATATTGTTGAGAATCTGAGGTTGAACCGTTGCCGTATAAGCCCCTATCTGGTCCACGTTACGTGACTCAACAGTTTCTATCTTGACCTTGGGAAGGGTTTCTTCTTCGCCGTCCGGCTTGGTGGAGTCTTCCTTGCCTGAGGAGCAAGACGTAACAACTGATAAGGCTATGACGCCCTGAAGGAAATATCTTTTCATCTTGATTAATTATTTTGAATTCCGAGAGCCTCTTCGCGTCCCAAAAGAGTATCAAGTTCGCTGGTGCTCACCAAATAGTTATAAATTGCCTGATAATATGAAAGTTGCGCCGATGTCAGGGCCATCTCGCTATCGCGGAGGTTCAGATAGGTCGCCGCGCCGATTTCAAAGCTTTTCTGCATGATTTCGCGCGCTTTTTCCGCGCTCTTCATTCCCTGTTCGCTTGAGGATATCTGATTGACCTGACGGTTGATGTTATCCAGCGCGAGGTCAACCTGCATGTTGAGCGAGTTGACAAGGGTTTCACGCTGCAGGTCTATCTGTTTGAGCTGTACCTGCGCCTGACGGAGCTTCTGATATTTGGCTCCGCCATGGAATATCGGAATCTGAAGGGCTAATCCGACGTTGGAGTAAGGATTGAAGTGCTGGTTCTTAAACGGACTGCCGTTGCTCATCGCGTTCCAGTTGAGATTAAACGTTGCCGCCAAAGTCGGCACCCACGCCATTTTTTGGAGCGTGACGTTTTGAGCCGCAAGCTTGCGGTTGATGTCAAGTGAGCGCAGCGAAGTGTTGTCATCGAGCGTGCGGTCCGCCCCCAATTGATAGCCATACATTTCTTGCTGCATGTCACTGAGCCCCACGGTAGGCATCAGCGTCGCTGCAGGTTCAATCCCCATCAGCACGGCCAACTGAAGTTGACATTGACGCACGGCAATATCGGCCTGAAGCAATTCCGGCTCCACGTTTGTCACTTGGACCTGAGAGCGCAACATGTCATATTCCGACGCGGTTCCAGCCTTATATTGCTGCTCATAAATCTCGGCATTGAGCTTGGCAAGGTCATAGTTCTGACGTATTACCTTGCGGGAATCTATCGCTAACAGAAGTGCGTAATAAGCCTTATTTACGTTATTTACGAGGTCAAGACGCGATGCCCGCGCACTTTCAAGCGAATGGAGTATCTGAGTATCTGACAGTCCTATGGACTTCCATAGCGACGCGTTGATTAGCGGCATCGAGGCTGAAAATCCAAGGTTCCAGTTATTGTCCGTACCCATCTTGATGGTCTGCGTCATGCCCCCCATGTTCATGCTCATGCTCTGCAGCTCAATGGAGCGCTGATAAGCACCCGAAAAGTCGATGGAAGGAAACAGATTGGCCAGTACTTCCTTTTTAGAATAGTCGGTCTTCTTTACCTCAAGGTCCGCAACCTTTATTGTCTGACTCTCATTGAGAGCTATCGCCACACAATCCTGTCGCGAAAGGCGCAGAGTGTCACTTTGGGCAAATGAGGAGAAGCTCATGAATAAAAATCCGACACAAATAATTTTTCGAAAAAGTGTCATAGGAACATAATAGTTGAAAATTGATGCAAATTTACACAAAATCCGCGAAGACTACAAAAAATAAGCATTATAATCCAGCCATAGCGGAGATTTTACCAATTTTCTTATCCCGTAACTCATTTCTGACTTGATTATATAATAATAAATCAGTACCTTTGCGGATAACAACCGTTGAAGATACACTCAGGAATAAATGACAATAATCAAGCAACGCTTTATATTAGCATCGGTTCTTTCAGTAGTCATCGGTCTACAGCTCCACGCGCAACGGACCGAGACGACCCTAACCACTGGATGGGAATTTACAAAAGGTCGCCCTTCGGCGTCAACAAAATGGCAGGAGGTACGTGTCCCTCACGACTGGGCTATATATGGGCCTTTTGATAGAGCAAATGATATTCAAACAGTTGCCGTAGAACAAAACGGCGAAAAAGAAGAGACGGTCAAGACGGGACGGACCGGCGGTCTGCCTTTCATCGGGCAAGGTACTTACAGAACGACATTTGACATTCAGGATACGACCAACCGTCACATAACCCTTGTGTTTGATGGAGCGATGAGCAATGCCCATGTGAAAATCAACGGTATGGAAGTCGCCTATTGGCCATACGGGTATAACTCTTTTTATACAGATGTGACAGAGGCGGTTATTCCCGGCATTAACCATATGATTGTAGAACTTGAGAACTTTGAAAGGGCATCTCGTTGGTATCCGGGCGCTGGCTTATATCGCAATGTCCATCTGATAAATACTGACAAAGTGCATATCCCGGTATGGGGGACCTACGTCACGACTCCGATTGTTACCCGGGAGAAAGCCTCGGTAAGGATTGAAATGGAATTGGCCGGAGCGGAAAAGGGTGAAAAAATTGAAGTCATCACTGAAATACTATCCCCGGAGGGAAAGATAGTGGCATCCAGCGATACTCCATTTATTGCTCATGGTCAGAAACATTTTCAGAATTTCATCATTGAACATCCGGACTTATGGAGCCCGGAAAATCCCCGGCTATATACTGCACGGACAAGAATAGAAAAGGACGGCAAGATTGTAGATAGTTATGATACCCGTTTCGGTATCCGCCGACTTGAATACATCCCCGAACAAGGCTTCTCCTTAAATGGGAAACCGACTAAATTCAAAGGCGTCTGTAATCATCATGACCTCGGTCCGCTTGGGGCGGCGGTTAACAAATCGGCCTTGCGCCATCAAATAGAACTTTTGAAGAATATGGGTGCAAATGCAATCCGTACCTCTCATAATATGCCTGCACCTGAACTGGTTGAATTGTGTGATGAAATGGGACTTATGCTCATGATTGAACCGTTTGATGACTGGAGTTTCCGCCCGAAATCGCCTAATGGTTACGGCGCTTACTTCAAGGATTGGGCCGAAAAAGATATCGCCAATATGGTGAGACACTATCGCAATAATCCTTCTGTAGTAATGTGGTCTATCGGCAACGAAGTGCCGAGTCAATGGAGTCCTGACGGAGTCAGCGAGCTGACAATGCTGCAAAATCTTGTCAAAACACTTGATTCGACGCGCCCGGTAACATGCGGAATGGACCAGATACGTGCTGTCCTGAATAATGGTTTTGCCGCGGCATTAGACATTCCGGGATTTAATTACAAACCCAGGCATTACCGCACTGCATACGAGCAATTACCTCAGAAGTTGATTCTCGGGTCGGAAACAGCATCAACCGTTTCATCAAGAGGTACATATTATTTTCCTGTATCGTTTGATAAAGAACACAATCAGGTGTCACACCCTGAGAATCAGTCATCAAGTTATGACAATGAAACATGTGATTGGTCCAACACTCCGGATATTGATTTTTATATGGATGAACAGCCGTGGGTTTTAGGGCAATTTGTATGGACCGGATTTGATTATCTCGGCGAACCTTCACCTTATGACACGGATGCATGGCCAAGTCATAGCTCATTATTTGGAATTGTGGATCTCGCCTCATTACCGAAAGACAGATATTATCTATACCGGTCACAATGGAACACGGAAGATGCCACCCTACATGTTCTCCCCCATTGGAATTGGGAAGGCCGAGAGGGCGAGATTACTCCGGTTTTTGTCTACACATCATTTCCGAAAGCAGAACTTTTCATCAATGGTAAGAGTCAAGGATTTCGTGAAAAGAATGACTCAACATTGCAAACCCGCTATAGACTCATGTGGAATGACACGCGATACGAGCCGGGAGAGGTTAAAGTTATCGCTTATGATTCAGATGGGAATAAGGCCGCGGAAAAGGTGATGAAAACCGCAGGCAAACCTGATCATATATTATTGACCTCAAACAGAGACTCCCTCGACGCCGACGGGGAGGACCTTGCATACATTACCGTTCAGATAGCGGACAAGGATGGGACACCGATTCCGACAGATGGCAGACGTGTGAAATTTATAGTCACCGGAGCCGGAACATTTGAGGCTACAGCTAATGGCGACCCTACATCTGTCCTTTCGTTTCAGAGGCCCGAAATGGACCTTTTCAACGGCGCTGCAACCGCCATTGTCAGAAGTGGTACAGAAAAGGGAAACCTAACACTTACCGCAACGGCCAAAGGTGTCAAACCCGCAAAAGTTTCCTTACAGGTAAAAGCCCCCAAGCAAAAATGAAAAATTTTCACAAATGAAGGTCTTTTCTGTGACCGAGAGTGCGGGTATAGCTGAAGATTCCGGCGCAAAGAGCAAATGCTATTCCGATATATAGACATACCCTTACGGCATTCATCTCTATGGCAATCAAGGCGAAAACGGAGCTGACGAGAGTGGCACCGAGAGTTTGGCCGACAAGGCGCGCAGTACTCTGCATTCCGCCGGCCCCCCCACTGCGATGGACCGGAGTGGCCATCACCATGACAATATTATTAGGAGTCTGAAACAGACCGAATCCTACGCCACAAACGGCCATTCGCCACGCAATATTCCACTCTGAAGGAGCCACACCTGACGTCAGCAAAAGCGCTACGCCAATGACAAAAACCAACATTCCGACGGCCGCAGTCGCCCCGGGATTATGACGCTCGACATAACGCGCCGCAATCGGCGACACTATCATCGTGGCCAGCGGCCACGGAGTCATAAGCAACCCGGTCGTTATCTCCGAAAAATGATAGTTATTCAGATATAAAAACGGCAAGGCAATCATCGTAACATTTTGAGCGATAAAAGAACACACGGACGTCACGATGCTCATCGAATACATCGAATTGCGGAAAAGGTCAACCGGAAGAAGAGGCTGCCGATGATGAAACTGACGCCGAAGATAAAACCACCCTATCATCAGACCGATGCCAAGCATCACGCCGCTGAGAATCCTGTCTCCCTGACGGCTGAAATTGCCCAAAGCATAGAAAATCAGCCCGAACACGACCATATTTTCAGCTGCGCTCACCCAATCAAAACGAGGCTTATTCTCCACCTGAGGATTCCGTGGAAGCAATCGCCAGCCGATAAAAAAAGCTATAACTCCCAGAGGGACATTAATTAGAAAAAGCCAATGCCACGACGACACGGAAAGAATTGCCCCGGCTATCGTCGGT
This sequence comes from uncultured Porphyromonadaceae bacterium, assembly GCA_947176925.1. GTDB lineage: Bacteria > Bacteroidota > Bacteroidia > Bacteroidales > Muribaculaceae > UBA3263. The sequence goes on along the minus strand of CAMWSN010000016.1, from coordinate 7,267 downwards.
CCTGCAGCCGTCGCGATGGCTATACACATGGCGTTCAAGGCCATTCCGCGACCAAGAATTTCACGCGGGTAAATAAGGCGTACCAACGCAATATTCACTCCCATGACACACGCAGCTCCTACACCCTGAATCGCCCGCGCAATGACTATCATCTCGTAACTCCCGGCCATCGCACATAGCCCGGACGCCGCTGTAAAAATCACTACGCCCGTCAAAAAAGTCCGCTTATAACTATGAAGATCGCCAATCGAACTCACAGGCAACAACAACATAGTGATAATCAACTGATAAGCCGTCACAATCCAAACCGCCGACGAATTGCTGATTCCGAACTCATCAGCCAACACCGGCAACGCCACATTAACCACGGTAACGTCCAACACCGTCATCACCAGCACAATCTGCAAAGCGACAACAGCCACATACTTCCGATAACTAAACCCTATTCCGGTCATAAATTATTTGCTTATTTATTAATAAGACAATATATAAACGGAAAAAGTTTAAGAGATAATATCCGACCGAGTATAAAGATTCAGTCAAGCCGATAATTATTTTTTCAGGATTTTCTTACCGTCAACAATATATAAGCCGGGCTTCAGTTGGATGCGGGCAAGTTTATTTCCTTGCAAATCAAATACCGCGTCCGCATTATCCGCGTCAGAGCATACTTCATCAGCAATTTCAGTCGTTTCATCCAATGAGATTCTCAGGGAAATTGCTCCGGCTCCTAAAAAATCCTTCAGAGCTTCAACACTGATATCATCAATTTTACCAAGGGGAGTGTAACTCCAGGTGTTCGAGCCATAGAAAATCACGATATTATCACCCTGATAAAGCATTATATCGCCCGCAGTCGTTGTAATCCGGCTGTCAGATGTGGTAAACGATTGCGGAAGTTGACCCACTTTTTCAAATCCGCCATAATCGCTCATTTTGACTGTAATCGAGCCTTCTGCCAAAAGCTGCTTCAATTCTTTCGTGGCTTCATTATCTGCCAACGTAGCATTCACTGAGTTTTCACCTACGGTAAGTATAACCTGAGTCTGAGAGTGGATCATAAACGATGTCAAAGTCAGAAACAACAGTGATATTAAACTCTTCCCTCTCATTTCAAATATTCCTGATAAAATGCGCCGATTTCATCAAAGGGAATAATATCCGTTTGGTCATACAGGTCACAATGACTCGCGCCCTTGATTGTAAGCAACTGTTTATTGTCGCCCTTTAGTTTCTCAAACGTATCCTTACCGAAATAATATGAATGAGCCTTGTCGCCATGAACTATTAATACGGCGCTCTCCAGCTCGTCGGCATAATCAAAGAATTTGAAGTTGACGAACGGAAGAGCCGACGTCACGTTCCATCCGTCCGTGGAATTGCCCGAACGGGGATGGAATCCTCGCGGAGTCTTATAATAGGCATGATAGTCCTTGACGAACTGCGGGGCATCGTCAGGCAACGGATCAACCACCCCACCCGCGCGGGTATATACGCCGTTGCGATAGTCCTCGGTGCGCTGAGCGGCCATCGCGGTGCGCTTTGCGTTGCGCTGATCCTTTGAGTCCTCGGAATCAAAATATCCGTTAGCACTTACGCGCGTCATATCATACATCGTTGAAGCCACCGTCGCCTTAATCCGCGGGTCATTGATGGCCGCCTGGATTGCAATTCCGCCCCAGCCGCATACGCCCAAAATACCTATACGCTCGGCGTCAACCTCGGGACACACCGAAAGAAAATCAACCGCCGCGGAAAAGTCTTCTACATTAATGTCCGGCGACGCCACGCGACGTGGACTCCCGCCGCTCTCGCCCGTAAATGAAGGATCAAACGCGATGGTAAGATAGCCCATTTCAGCCAACTTCTGGGCATAAAGTCCCGACGATTGCTCCTTTACAGCCCCAAAAGGCCCGCTGACGGCAATAGCCGCAAGAGGAGTCTTCGCTCCCTTGGGAACATACATGTCGGCCGCAAGCGTGATCCCATAACGGTTCACGAACGTCACTTTCGAATGGTCTACCTTGTCGCTCTTGGGAAATGTCTTATCCCAATCTGCTGTCATGACCAACTCCTCCTTCACAATTGAATTATCCTGTGAATTAATATTTGCCGCCATAGTCATTAAAATACTGAATATTAAACAAATCTTTTTAGTCATATAGCTGAAATCTCTTCCATATCGTTAATTTTGTTTACACTGCAAATTTACACATTAAACCCCAAATAACGACGACAAATTTCACTGACTTCTAACCATTTCTTTCGATACCACGTGAACATCAGGACGCGCTTACCTTCAACCTCTATCGGCACAATCTCGCGAAAAGTCTGCCCGTCGGTAATATGCTGAGAAAAATCGTGTTTGAACTTATTGACCGCACCCTCACCATCCTTGAACGAAGTACCGACAACCGCATGCTTCTTCTCATCATAGCCAAAAATCAGCCACGCGAACTCCAGCCCGTGCAAATTCGCCTCATTGCTCAACGCCAACAAATACTAACCCAAGTCATCGAAGTCGAAGCTATTCCCCACCCTCTTAAACTCCACCACCTCACTCTCAGGTCTAATTATGAGGCTATTGAAAATATTGATATACTGATCCATAGTACTTAAAGCTTGATGTTGCTTGTCCTCAAAAATGAATGTTATATTAATGAGTCAATGCGTCCGGAAAATAGTTCTTAATGATATTCTGGGCGTCCAAGCTTTTTCTTATCACTTGAATTGCCCGCTCAATATATTCATTACGACCTCTCAACCCAAATTCTTGAGCAACCTTTGTTGTCAAGCCCTTGTGATTTGCAACAGTTATAAGATTCTTATAATTTTTGGAGTCAATTATTTCAGATAGATACTCTTTCCTCTTTTTATATGTTTCTTCGATGTCAATTCCTAAAAGAAAAGTATTATAGTTTTCTTGAACTTTCTCTTTCGTATCGGCCTTGCGTAAATGACACTCATTAAACATATAATTAATGTATGCAGCAAGATATAAAGAAATCTGAGACTCAATAGAATTTTTGAATTCAGACAACACGTGTTGTTTTATTTTTTCTACATCAACTGTCTCGGATTTGACTTTACAATACTCAGATAAAAACTCTTCTGAAATAAGAAGGTTCTCAATCTCAGAGACTTCATAAGTATATATTCCTTCTTTTTCAAATTTAGATATCTGAGCAGGATTCCTAAAATCTTTATCAATAATACCATAGGCTTTTTGAGATACTCCAGAGATTGAATTAAACGCTCTTGTATAATTAACTACATTTTTGCACGATTCAACCTCTTGAATAGTATAGTTCGGAAAGAGAACTTCGTAAATTTGTTTATCTGGACTATTAACCTTTCCCTCACAGAAAAGAATCGGCTTCCTGCTTCCAACCAATTTTAATAATAACTCCTCAGGAATAATATTCTCTTGAATTAGTTCAATTGTCCAATTATTTGGGAAATTGAACGTTCTTATCCATCCTTTCTGACAATTTCTAGATGTAGCAAAATCTAAATCATGGGTAAAGTAAATAAATTTACAATCTGGACGTTTCTGCTCGAGAATATCCCAAAGTTTGTTGGCAATAGATTTATGGAGATGTAATTCTGGTTCATCCACAATAATTATGCCACCTTTAGGTGCAAACAAAACCCTACCTGCTAAATATATTATAACGCGTTCTCCATCACTCATTTGATGTGCGTCATAAGTCGAGTCTTTATATGTGATTTTTAATTCATTATTGTCATTGCACATTAATGTACGATGTTCAATAAGAAAATTCCAAATATCAATTATATCATCAAGAATTCCTCGAAAATCTTCGATAGGGACTTTTTCACCTTTTTTATATCGAGTTGAGGCTTGATTAATAGCGAGTTGTCTTTGACCAAGTAACACACCCATAACTTTGACCATTTCTGAACCATATTTTTTAGTTAAAGAGTATTCGAAATCCCCCATCTCTTTAGCTTCAAATGTTACTTTATCACTATATATGTCTTTTTGATAAGTGTGAAAATGAGTCTCTGCACTTGAATAATTCGGTGTGTTGGCAAAAGAAGGGAAAATAAGTAACTTTTGGGCCGGGATTACTATTCCGTCTGAAACATTTAGGCTCTTTTGTAAAAGATTTGCGAGAGATGTTTTACCACATCCATTCGCACCAACTAAAACAGTATTTTGTTGAGCAAATCCCAATGCTTTATAGAATGAATATATTTCAATTAGGTTACTTATTCCAGAAAGTTGTTCTGAGATGTATTGATATGAGAGTAATTTGGATTCGTTCGGTCTAAAAGACGTGTAATATTGGGTAGGGATATTATGCTCTACATCGTGCTTTAGTGTTTCAAAGAAAGATTCTGGAATGAGGTCAGAGTTGATATCTTCAATGACCTCATCAATCCATATACTGATGATATCGATGTTGGCTTTGGCCCTTTCAAGATTTACCACACGCATAATATCATCATCTGTAGTGCAAACATTAAGAAATCCTTGTAGGGTCGCCTTGACGTCGGAAAAGAATTGTAGGAGTTCTTGTTTATTCATATCAATTTATATTGTAACTTTATATGGTTTCTTGACTGAGTCCTAAAATACACATCCCTCAGTATACGAGGATTGAATTAATGACAGTCATTTTCTTATGGCACTTGTTCGGGAACATTAAAACTATAGAGGGGTTATCTTTTAAGGAATCCATATTCATAGACCTTGGGTTCAATTTTTGAAGCCAAAATCTTGAGTTTGTCTCTTAAATTATGGATGAGTTCTGTGTAGGATTGATCTTCGCTGTCCGACTTCATTTGAATCTTACCATTTTTCATCATTTTAGTACCTTGAAAATATAGTTTAATGTCATATAGCGATGCATCAGGATTGGAGTCTGGTTGAGAGTGATAATAACGCCATAGTTCTCGTCCTGCTCCCAATGTCGCGGTTGCTTCATTAGAAAAAATCAGAGGAGAGATCATTTCTTCAACTTCAGAAAAGAGACTCGCTGCCTTCTTTGAGTGTTTTTTGCCTGAAATGAAATCAATCATAAAATGGCTTTTATAATTGTCTTTCGCGTTAACCTCCTTTTCGAGGAAAGGAATCCAATGGTTTATACATTCAGAGCTTTTTATGTTAGTATTAAAAATAGTATATACCAAACAGTTATTTTGAAATTCGGAGTCTTCCTCCCAAGATTTTATTGGAAATAGAAATTGGTCTCTGTCATTTATCCAATCGGCTTCTATTATAGTCCTCACTGCCAGATAAACGCAGGAGGCCAATAAATTATTTGCAGTAATTTGCCATTGGAATTGATGGTTCCAGGGTCTCCATGGCTTTTCAATTCTCACAGTTCGTTGATTTTGGAAGTCATTTCCAACTCCAATTATAGTACCGATAGAATCTTTTGAGCCTTTATTCGATTCAACAGCTTTGTCGATAAATGTTAGCACCCAATCATTGATAACCTTAAAATTGTCATATGATAAAATGGTCTTCTTGTGGGAGAAATATCCGTCTGCATTATACACGTCGGATTGGGTCTCGATAAAGCTCACCGGCTCGGCAAGATGATAAATAAAAAAACCGATTGGGAAATTGCCTGTGACATTGTCAAAAGTATTCGCAGGAACCAAAAAATTTTGACCGAGCTTCGCTCGGAAAAATGCGCGGAAATCGCGGAATTTCGGTGCTTGCAAATTTTTCAAAGTTGAAAAATTTGCAAGCACCGATGATGGGATTTCTCGGTAAATACGTGTCATAAATTGAATAAACATTTCTCGTTTGGCATATCCCATATCCGAGGCATACTTCAATTTTATGAAACTTTCTGCAACCCCACTTCGTCCTTCTCCAGATCGGTTGTCTCCTTCAGCATATGGAGGATTAATATAAATGACAAGTTTTTTTCGACGTTCATCATCATATATTATTTCACGCAGAGCGTCAGGGAGTAAATCAAATGAATCATTGAGAAAGTCAAATTTAAATACATGACTTGGTAAAAGGTTAGCACCATTTTCTATCCGCTCCATTATGACATCCACATCGCCTTGATTCAGGGTAGATGCCCATATATGATACTTATTAGTAAGTCCATTTAACAGATTTCCAGTACCAGCAGCACAGTCCCATATATAATATTTGTCTTGCCAATCTTCTCCTAATTCTTTGGCAAGATATTCTTGAGAAAGTTCAACCCATTTTTGAGGAGTGAAGTATGAGCCTTGGCGCTCCCGTATATCTTGAGGTACGAGTAAATCCTTACGGTCAATTATATAAGTCCAATATTCTTTCTTTGGTGGGCGGTCGTATTTACTCCAAAATTGCATATGGGCAGTTTGCCCATCAATAAAGTCGGCGTTGCTTGATTGAAATAAGCCCATATCATTTTTCGTTCTTCCAAGAAGATAGTGATTATTTTTCAACAGAACGTGTAATTTGCCCATTATCGATTCGTTCTCCTTTGATAATAGATCTGCAAGATAGAAATCTGAATCAAAAATGCCGTTCTTTTTTGCAGCCTCCCAATCAATGTTGATAGTTGGTTTGACAAGTTTTAACCATTTCTGGTAGACTACAACAAAATTATTCTTGCTGATTTTAATTTTAGAGATTTGCTTTTTCCCAATTTTGAAATTTGTTTTTATGAATTTTTGTAAGTCCTTATAATCTCTATCATATTCAAATTGGAATCTATTATTAGCCATACTTTGTCGTACATTTTCCAACACTCTCTTGAATTCTTTAGTAGAGTGATCAGAAGGTGCTACATTCCAATTGAAATCGTTCTGGTAGAATATCTCCTGTATTGAACTATAAGGTATGAACGCAAAAGTCTTTGCATCAAAAGCTCCAAGAAACATCGGAGGAAGGAAATGTTCGAATGTGCGTGCTTTGCCAATTGTGATTATCAGTTGGGTAAAAGATTCATCTAAAATTGATTTATCTCCTTTTTTTGCTTCCGCCCATAAGAAAGATGTGACTTCTGAGGTGCCATTATTTTCAGAAGTCATAGCGACACAGAAATCCACGTTGCCCAAAATTAGTGTAGTATCAAAATTTTGAAACCAATCCTGTGCAACTTTATTCTTTAGTTCTTCTTCACGTATTTGATTGGAATATGCCATAATCAATAAATATTTCCGCCGTTAATGAGGGTGCGGGGGTCAACTTTGAGGATAGAGGCGATTTTTACTAGCATTTCGAGGGAGGGTTGGGAGGCGTTGGAGCACCACCGGGAGACGGTGGCTTCGTTTTTGCCTA
>CAMWSN010000015.1 GCA_947176925.1 uncultured Porphyromonadaceae bacterium | reverse complement strand
TACGAATGGATTGAAGCTCCCTCAACCACCTCTTACAACCACCTCGGCAACAAGCTCGCCACCATCTGCGGCTTCAATGTTGAAGGCGTGGACTATCAGGTAGGCCGTGACGTAGCTATGCAGGTTGCCTCAATGAATCCCGTAGCCGTTAACCGCGAATCAGTTCCCGAATCAGTAATTGAATCTGAAAAGAGCGTGGCCATCGAAAAGACCAAGCAGGAACAGGTTCGCAAGGCAGTAGACGCCGCCCTCAGCAAGGCCGGCATCAACCCCGCCCACGTTGACTCAGAAGCTCACATTGAATCAAACATGAGCAAAGGCTGGATCACTCCCGAGCAGGCAGAACAGGCACGCAAAATCATCGCCGAAGTTTCAGAACAGAAGGCTGCTAACCTCCCCGCTCAGATGATTGAAAACATCGTCAAGGGACGTATCAACAAGTTCTATAAGGAGAACGTGCTCGTTGAGCAGGAATTCGTCAAGGACGGTAACCTGACCATCGTCCAGTACCTCGAGCAAGCTCAGAAGGGCTTGACCGTCGTTTCCTTCAAGCGCGTAAACCTCAACCAGGACTAATTTCTCAAGCCGCTATATCAAAGCGGGAGGAAGCCAACCGGCTCCCTCCCGCTTATCTTTTACCTACGATTAAAAGGTTACGGTGGAAACTTGGAAACCGGTGGGGGTAGCAAAGACCTCAAGGCCGCCGGCATCCATGGGGATGATGTTGCCCTCTGCGAGCCACTGGACGGGATATTCAGGGCTTACATTAGTGCGGGAAATAAATTTCTCGGCAAAGATGAAGGAACGGTTGCGCGTCTCAGCCTGAGAGAATACCGCAGGATCAAACTTCGTAGCAAGAAAAGTCACGGGAACTACAGAATGAGCCGCCAAAAAGTCACCAAGGACTGAGGCATCGCCATCAGTGAAGTTAAAAACTACAACTTCTTCGGGGAAAACCACGGCTTTACCGCCGCCGGGGAGCGTAATTTCTTGATTATTCATTTTCGTCATATTGATCAGGTACGTGTATAACTAAGCCGTCGTAGGCCAACTTAACTCCTTCGGGAAGACGCAGACTCGCCTCAACCGCCGGGCCGATGCCATGGCTGAAATGAGTCAGATAAGCAATGCGGGGCTTTACTTCAGCTATAACGTCAAGCGCCTGCTGAAGGTTCAGGTGGGAGTGGTGGTCCTTAAGGCGCAACGCATTGATGACCAGGGTATCAATCCCGCGAATAAGTTCCAGGGTTGAATCCGGGATGGTCTTAGCATCAGTAATATAGGCAAGATTTTCCATACGGAAGCCGATAATCGGCAGACGATGGTGCATTACCGGGAGGGGAACCACTTCAAGGTCGGCAACCTGAAAGGGCTTGGTCGTAACCTCGGTGATATTAAAAGCCGGCACTCCGGGATAAGGGGCCTCAGCAAAACAGTAAGGAACACGATCACGAAGGTCTCCGGCAACGTCAGGACGGCAATAAATCGGAAAACCGTCGCCCATCGCGCAATAAGGCCGCAGGTCGTCAACGCCGCCAACGTGGTCATAATGGCTATGCGTCACCAAGAGCGCCTCAAGCATAGGCGATCCCTGCTGGAGCATCTGCTGGCGGAAGTCCGGACCACAGTCAATCAGTATATTCTTTCCTTTATAGGTTACCATTGCCGAGCAGCGCAGGCGCTTGTCATGTTCGTCACGGCTTTGACACGTCGGGCAATTACACATGATTTGAGGTACTCCGGTGCTGGTTCCGGTTCCAAGAAAAGTTAATTTCATAGTCTTCGGCTGAGTAAATAGTTGAACTGAGTGAGTAAATATATCTTAAAAACGATTAATAAATCAAAAAAGTTCATACTATTTGCGGTTGAGGGGTATTTTCGCGTTGTAACTATCCTTCGGGGCGAAAACGAGGCGGCACTCAGCCTGCAAACGTTTTTAACGACAGCCTACCCTCGGCCGGCATTGATAATAAAAGAAAAGCAAAGAGTTGTTAAATGGTGTTAAAATGGGGGGGGGTATTATTGCACGATTCAGAAAAAGTGGCTAACTTTGCAGCGTGTGTTTTTCATAGTATTAGATTAAGATAAAGGTTAAGGAATAAGGACGTTGAGATAACGTCCTTATTTTTTATTGTATAACTTACTGAAATTCACGCATTATTTTTCGATAGTTTATCGTTAACTTAGCGCTATTCTTGGATATAATATACAATTACGGAAGCATAAAATAAAATGTGATACTACGGATAAAAATTCCCCCTCCATTACGAAAAGATAAAAATCCGGACCAAACCCAAAGCGATATGCCACGATAAATAATTCAAAATTAACTTCCACGCTAAAAAAATTTGTTATTTCGGGATTTTTTCGTAACTTTGCGGAGTTTTTCTAACCATTCAGTATACGTCATCAATGGGAAAGTTTTCAGACTACAAGCTGATGCTCAAGAGTTTACCCATCGGTAAACACCATTTTGAGTATCATCTGGACAAGCAATTCTTCACTAACATGGAGAATACTGACGTGCGTGACGCCGATGTTAAGGTAGACCTCGAAGTCAACCATAGCAACGACGCCTATCAACTTTCATTCCATCTGACCGGCACGGAAACAGTGCTTTGTGACCGCTGCCTTGACGAACTTCCCCTTGACATTGATACCACCTATGACTTGACGGTCAAGTATGGTGATGACTATGACAACGAGAGTGACACGCTACTCATTATCCCCGAAAGCGACAATTACCTCAACGTCGCCTACATGATCTATGACACGGCGGTCCTCGCCATCCCTCCCCGCCATGTCCATCCGTTAGGAAAATGCAATCGCGCAATGAGCGCCCTCAACAAGAAATACCTCGTTAAGGACGAAAGCGAAGAAGATGCCGACGACATCGATACCGACCTCCTCATCAGCGACCAACCAGAAGATTAGCTCAAATCAAACATATACCCGACAACCAAACGACGAAATTAAAAAATAACAGATTAACTATAAAAAGAAATGGCACATCCTAAACGCAGACAATCAAAAACCCGTACCGCAAAACGTCGCACCCATGACGTAGCTAAAATGCCTACTATCGCAATTTGCCCCAACTGCGGCGCATGGCACATCTACCACTGTGTTTGCGGTGAATGTGGCTTCTACCGCGGCCACGTCGTAATTGAAAAAGCTGACGCTGCTGTCTAAACGAAATGCTCCACGCACGAATTTCCGGAGTGGCCTCTTATGTGCCTGACGACATCCTCGACAACGAAATGTTGTCGAAGATGGTCGACACTAACGACGAGTGGATTACCACCCGCGTCGGCATCAAAACGCGCCATATCCTCAAAGACCCCAACCTCGGTTCCTCCTACTTGGGCCGTCGCGCCGTAGAGGAGCTGCTTTCACAGACCGGCACGAAGCCGGAGGAAGTGGACCTGCTCATCTGCTGCACCTGTAACCCTGACTACCGTTTCCCCTCAACCGGCTCGATCATTTGTCATGACCTCGGCCTCAAAAACGCCTACAGCTATGACCTCCAGGCTGCCTGTGCAGGCTTCCTCGTAGGTCTTCAGGATGGCGCGGCTTATGTTCGCTCCGGAATGAAAAAGAAGGTTGTCGTAGTGGCCTGTGAAAAGATGTCGTCAATGGTTGACTATACCGACCGCGCCACCTGCCCGCTCTTTGGCGACGGCGCCGGCGCAATGCTCCTTGAACCGACGGAAGACCCCGTAGGCATCATGGACGGTCAATTCTACGTTGACGGCAACGGCCTGAACAACCTCATCATGAAGGCCGGCGGTTCAGCCAAGCCCGCAAGCCACGAGACGGTTGACGCTCACGAACACTACGTCTATCAGGAAGGCCGCGCCGTCTATAAACACGCCGTGACCAACATGCTCAACAGCTCCTTGGAAGTGGCCGAACGTAACGGCCTGACCATGGAGACCGTAGACTGGTTCATCCCCCATCAGGCCAACGCGCGCATTATTGAAGCCGTAGCTGACCGCGCCGGAATTGACCGCGCGAAAGTCCTGGTCAACATTGACCACACGGGCAATACCTCCGCCGCTTCAATTCCCATCTGTATCGCGGAATACAAGGACCAAATCAAGAAGGGCGACAAGCTCCTGCTGACGGCCTTTGGCGCCGGATTCACCTGGGGCGCAATGTACGTCATCTGGGACATCTAAACTCCCGGTTCTGCTGAACTCATTCAAGGGGCGGCACCTTTCGCCGCCCCTTTGCTTTATAAACTTTCCCGCAGTTGAAGACGTTATTACTGTGATAATTTTAATAAACAAACGTGATTACCTAATTCAAGTATGTCTGAAGAACAAAACACTCAGAATCCTCACAAAGCCGGATTCGTAAACATAGTTGGCAACCCCAACGTAGGCAAATCAACCCTGATGAATCGCCTCGTCGGCGAACGCATGAGTATCATAACCCCTAAAGCGCAGACCACCCGCCACAGAATCACCGGCATTGTCAACACCCCTGACTATCAAATCGTCTTTTCCGACACCCCCGGAGTACTCAAGCCCCGCTATAAAATGCAGGAGGCGATGCTCAATTTCAGCGAAGGCGCACTGACGGATGCCGACATCCTACTCTACGTCACTGACGTAGTTGAAGATCCCGAAAAAAATGCGGACTTCCTGCGCAAAGTGGCTAAAGAAAAAATCCCCGTGCTCCTCGTCATCAACAAGATCGACCTCCTTCAGGGCGATGGCGGTGACCTCGAAAAGATTGTCAACGGATGGCAAAACCGCCTCCCCAATGCGGAAATTTTCCCCATTTCCGCCACTGAAGACTTTAATGTTGACAACCTCATGAAGCGTATCGTCGAGCTCCTGCCTCCTTCACCCCCCTATTTTGGCAAGGACGCCCTGACCGACAAACCGGCACGCTTCTTCGTCACTGAAATTATCCGCGAAAAAATCCTGGAAAACTACGAAAAGGAAGTCCCCTACTCCACGGAAGTTATCGTCGAGAAATTCGAAGAAAAAGAAAACAGCATCCATATCATGGCTGTCATCTACGTAGAACGCGACTCCCAGAAAGGTATTCTCATCGGGCGCCAGGGCTCGATGCTAAAAAAAGTAGGCACTCAGGCACGCAAGGAAATCGAACAATTCTTTGGCAAGAGCGTCTACCTGGAACTCTTCGTCAAAGTTGAAGCCAACTGGCGCAACCGCGAAAACAAACTCAAATCATTTGGCTATATCCAGTAAAAAACTATGGGACAATTAGTAGCAATAGTAGGCCGCCCGAACGTCGGCAAGTCTACACTCTTCAACCGCCTGACTCAGAGCCGCCGCGCCATTGTCGACGAAACTGCCGGCACCACCCGTGACCGCCAATACGGCAAAGTTGACTGGAACGGACGCGAATTTTCAATCATTGATACCGGCGGCTGGGTTGTCAATTCAGAAGATATTTTTGAAGGCGAAATCAATAAGCAGGTCCACTTGGCCATTGAACAGGCCGACGAAATCCTCTTTGTGGTTGACGCAATGAACGGCGTCACAGACCTTGATGACCACGTTGCCGAGATTCTTCGCCGCTCTAAAAAACCGGTGATTTTAGTAGCAAATAAGGTTGACTCAAATGACTGGATGTATAACGTGGCTGAATTTTACAGCCTCGGCCTCGGCGAACCCTATCCCGTCAGCGCCGTCAGCGGCTTCGGCACGGGCGACCTCCTTGACGAAATCGTAAAGAAGCTTCCCCCGCTTGACGAGGACGAGAGCGCTCACCTTGAATCGCTCCCGAAATTTGCCATCGTTGGCCGTCCTAATGCCGGCAAATCAAGCCTCATCAACGCCTTTATCGGCGAAGACCGACATATAGTCACCGACATTGCCGGCACCACGCGCGACAGCATCTATACGCGCTACAATAAGTTCGGATTTGACTTCTACCTGGTTGACACGGCCGGTATCCGAAAGAAAAACAAGGTCAACGAAGACATTGAATATTACTCCGTAATCCGCTCGGTGAGGGCCATTGAGGCCTCTGATGTCTGCATCCTGATGATTGACGCCACCCGCGGCATCGAGGCTCAGGACGGCAATATCTTCTCCCTGATTCAGAAAAACAAAAAGGGCTTGGTTGTCTGCGTCAACAAATGGGACCTAGTTGAAGACAAGAGCCAGGAAGCCATCAAGCACTTTGAGGAGGCCATTCGCCGCAAGTTTGCCCCCTTTGACGACTTCCCCATCATCTTCGCGTCAGCCCTGACCAAGCAGCGCATCCATAAGGTCCTTGAAACCGCCATGCAGGTTTATGAGAACCGCAACCGCCAGGTTCCGACGGCAAAACTCAACGATGTGATGCTCGAAGCCATAGGTGCCTATCCCCCTCCCGCAAATAAGGGTAAGTTTATCAAGATTAAATATGTCACCCAGCTTAAGGAGCAGCGGATTCCTACGTTTGTCTTCTTCTGCAACCTGCCCCAGTGGGTCAAAGAACCTTACCGGCGTTATCTTGAAAACAAAATCCGCGAAAACTGGGATTTCTGCGGGACTCCCATAAGCATCTTCATGCGCGAGAAATAATCTCTGACTGATGAGACTCCCCGAACACAGAAAGAAACCCTATCGCATCGGCGTCGCTTTGAGCGGCGGCGGTGCGCGTGGTTTTGCCCACATCGGAGCGATGCACGCCATCCAGGATCTCGGACTCGCCCCTGACGTCATTGCAGGGGTGAGCGCTGGCTCAGTGGTTGCCACGTTCTACTCCGCAGGTCTCATTGACCGGAACAACGACAAGCTTCTTGACCTATTCACCGGCGGCAAGTTTACGGACTTCGCCCGCATGGTAATTCCCCGCGAAGGGTTCTTTTCTCTCGAAAAATTCATCCATCGGCTCGAAAAGACCATCCCTTACAAAAATCTTGAGGAACTGCCGGTCAAGACCATAGTCTGCGCTACGGAACTTGACTCGGGCACCAAGGCGGTATTTGAGCGTGGCGCCCTGGCTCCACGGGTTGCCGCGAGTTGCTGCATGCCCATCGTATTTGAACCGGTGGAAATCGATGGCCACAGATACGTCGACGGCGGGGTTCTTCGTAATTTGCCGGCCTACGCCATCCGCCACCTCTGTGACTTCCTCATCGGAGTAAACTGCTCACCTATGGGCGAAACCGCTCCGGCGAAAAGCATTGTCGACATTGCCAAGCGCTCCTATCGCCTTATGTCGAAAAACAACATCACTTCCGACTTAGAGATGTGTGACGCCGTAGTCACCCTCTCCGAGACAGCCAATCACCAGACCTTTGACCTCCACGACCTCGAACTCCTCGTCGAATCCGGCTACCTCTCCACCCTCAAACAACTCAAATCCCTCAAAAAATAGAAACCGCGGTTTCGGAAACGGCGGTTTCTATTTTTGGATTAGGAAGGCTGAAACAGCCAAACCCGAATTAAACTTACAGTCAAAAGGACTGTGGGATTTTATCAAACAGTGAACCTTAGAGAGCAAGGCGCAAGCCGAGGTCGTAGCTACGGGCGCCCGGAGTGCCGCAGCTACGAAAGGCAACACGACAGGAAGAAGCAATGCTGTTCCAGCCACCACCACGATAGACGCGATCAGAGCTATCTCCATTCCAGAAATCAGAACACCACTCCCATAGATTGCCTGACATATCATAAATGCCAAGCTCATTGGGTAACTTCTGACCCATAGCGTGAGTCATATTATCGCTGTTATCCCTATACCAACCTACACGATACAAGTCATTGCCTCCGCTATATTCATAGCCATGAGACTTCGCGCCGCCGCGAGCCGCATATTCCCATTCGGCCTCAGTCGGCAATCGGAAAATACGGCCGGTCAATCGGCTCAACCTATCACAAAAATCCTGACATTCAAACCATGTCACGTTCTCTACCGGGCGATTCTCTCCTTTGAACTCTGACGGGTTGCTTCCCATCACTGCCTGCCAAAGTCGCTGCGTAACCTCGGTCTTTCCTATGCTATAACTTTCGTTAACGCGGACCATTTCAAACGTTACGCCATTGACCGTGAAGGTCTCAACGTTACCATTGGAGGTGCTTTGACCGCCTCCGACGGAAGAGGTTGAACCACCACCTGAGCCAATAATGGTTTGCGCGATTTTTTCCGCGGCGTTCATCATCTTTTGTGGAGTTGCATCAGGAATAAAATCATCAGCATTAGCAAGGATGTCGCCTTTCCCAGCCTTAACCATTCTTGCAGCAATAAAGATTTCACTAAAAGATCCGCTCAAGTCAATAACCAGTATATATTGAGCACCTAATTCATCACCGATAGCGGCAATCTGACTATCCTTAACATTGCCTGACATGGCGTAGTCACGATCAGACTGAATCTTTTTCAAAAATTCGGCATTGCGTTCCAGAACACGATAACGGGAGCTATTGGTTAATGCAGTGATCATTTTTGACTGTACAATCTTCTTGTAGATTTCTTCTACATCGTCATTGTCCGTCACATAAACCGCCACCTGCTTCTTCGCCGGGGCGTCATCCTGAGCAAAAGTCATGGGAGTGCTTATCGCCATCAGCATACAGGCAATCAAGCCAAAATAATCCTTTTCATCATTTAGATTTCTTGGAGATTAAGCGATAGGCTACGTTATTGGCCAAGGCCGTTATGGTCGACGAGTTTTCATACTCGCGTGTAGCATTGCAGGTTTTCAACACTTCGCCGGATTCAAGCTCAATCAGGCGCGCTGACATCTGGCATTGATCGTCAGAAGAAATCACTGCACTAACGGCAATAACATAGTCAACGCCAAGACGTTCCCCGATTTTGCGGATCTCGTTTTCAGGCACTTCTCCGCTGAGCTGAAAATCATGTTCGCGCTCCAAAGCTTTGAGAAAAGCGTCATTGCGCTCAAAGACTTTATAGTCCTTATTGCCCGAAAGGCGAGACATGACGGCGGAGCTGACCATCGACTTCTGTTCCTTGGTCAGATTGCCTTCAACGAAAACGGCAACTTTCTTTGCGGCGGCAAAGGAGTCAAATCCAAACAGCGAGGCTACGAGCGCTACAACTGTAAGCAAAAATAATCTTTTCATACTGTGATAAGATTGTTTAAGATGTCGGACGCCGTCAATTCCGACATATACATTAAAAAGAAATGCGTGACGACCGTACTGTTTGCTCGCTCACACACTCAGAGGCCTTCGCTGCCCATCACAGTATGAACGAGCAAACGTGCAGAGGCCTCACGCAGAATATGTGGCATACAGGCCTGAGAGCAATGAGCTCTCGGCCTTGATATGATTACATATCCACAAGAAGCATCTACTGTTTGCTTCATTCCTGACTGTGACTGAAAGTTGCGAAGTTTCTGAGTGTCAAGAAAGAGCGTTTCAGTAAACGCAATTCATAATTATTATGTCTGTGCACCCGCCCGCTTCATCCCGAGGACCGGGCCTCTGCGGGGCGGTCTGCGCGGCAAAGTTACGACATATTTATGAAATTACCAAATATGAGCAGAAAGGACATAAAAAAAGCCGCTTGCGCGGCTTATATATTGCGAGATGCAGATTTTTATTTGAAGGTGTCGGGGAGGTCGTTTTCGTAGAGGACTGTGTAGTTTGCCTTGGGGAGGAGGGTCAGGGCTTCAGTGAAGGTGTCTACGGGGAGGACGTTGACGCCCTTGGCGCCTTCAAGGCCGGAGAGGATGGCTTCGCGGTTGTAATGGCCGACGACAATGGCGACATCACAGCTGCAGGCAATCTTCTCGCCGAATTTACGGTTGAGTTCAAACTGCTCGGAGCCGAGCTCAATCATTCCGGGAGTGATGATGACGCGGGTACCGGGCATAGCGGCGAGGACGTCGAGGGCCATGGAAGAACCGGTGGGGTTAGAGTTAAACGCATCGTCAATGATGGTGATGTTGCCGGGAAGGCGCTTGATGCTGAGACGGTGTTCAACCTGCTCGATTTTTTCAACGGCATAAGCTATCTGCGAGCGGCTCACACCGAGTCGCAGGCCCACGATTACGGCAGCAATCAGATTGGAGACATTACATTCGCCCACGAGCTGAGTGTGGAGTTTGAGCGGTTCGTCATCATGGCTCCAGATGGTGAAATCAGTACCGGATGCGGAATAGGTGATATCGTCAACCCAGTATTGGATTTCCGGGCGACCTTTGACGCCATAGCGGATAGCTTCGACATTGGCAACCGGGCGATTGGCTACGAACTCGAAATCATCGTTAACAATGGCAAGGCCGTCGGCGGGCAGAGAGTCGATTAGTTCAAACTTGGTGCGTTGGACGTTTTCAATGGTCTTGAAGGACTCAAGGTGCTGAGGACCTACGGCCGTCACGATGCCACAGACGGGATGGACCAGGTCACAGATTTCCTTGATGTCGCCGGGCTGTTTGGCACCCATTTCACAGATAAACACCTGGTCATAGGGCTTGAGGTATTCGCGGATGGTGCGGACCACTCCCATTGTGGTGTTAAACGAACCGGGAGTCATGCAGACACTGTATTTTTCGGCAAGTATGCGCTGGAGATAATGTTTGGTTGAAGTCTTGCCATAAGAACCGGTGATACCTACAACCTTGAGGTCAGGCATCGAGGCGAGGATGCGTGCAGCATCATCGACATATTTCTGATTGATACGCTTCTCAACCGGCTTAAGAAACCACACGGCCACAATCGCTATCCATGGCGAAGCGAACCAGCAGCCTAGAGCAACGGTAGAGATAGCCATAAACACCCCATCAAGACTCTTCCCGATACTGAAACATACGCAGAGTAGGATGAACAGAATATACATCACACCCCAGATTCGGTTGACACGAGGAGTCACGACCAACGGCTTCTTATACTTCTTACGGAAAGCCCGGACCTTATAAATCGTAAAAAAAACGATCTGGAGTGAGGCCGCAATCCACATAGGCACCCATCCGATAAGACAAAACAGGAACAATGCGGCGCCAAGAAGTTTGGCAACTCCGGTCATCTCACCGGAGGTATTGAGATAGCGGTTATAGCGGTCGATGCGATAGGAATTCTGTTGGAGCATCATCAAGGTGCGGGAGAATTCCGTCCAAAGAGCCGAAAGGCCACAGATTGCCGTAAAAATGTATAATAAAGAGTAAGCCATGATCTATGAATTTAAAAAAGAGCGCAAGACGGCGGCGAATTGGGCGGGTCGGTCAAGGAAGGAGTAATGGCCGGCACCCTCGAAGCTGACAAGTGCAGCTCCGGGAATCAGTTTTTCCATCTTCTTCGCGTCAGAAAGTGGTGTAGCCGTATCATTCGAGCCCCAAACCAGGAGCGTGGGGGCTTTGATTTCGGGCATCAGATGGCAAAGGTCTTCGTTGACCACCCGGCTCATAATCTGCCTCATGCGGGGCGAAGCGTTGCGATAATCGCTTGACCCGGCTTTAGCACGGAGGTTATTGAGCTTTGCCTCAGCCTTCTCTTTACCTAAGAGCAGCCGAAGGAGATGTTTTTTCGCCTTAAAAGTGTAGATCTTGCAGTAATAACGGAGCGAACGCTTGGGTTTTACGCCGGCGGCATCAACTAAAATCAACTTGCCGACGGGGTTACGCGAAGCATAAACGATGCCCACTCGGCCGCCGAAAGAATGACCCAATAGCACGACATCGGCGCCGACTCCCTCACGGCGGAGGAGTTCTTCGATAGCGCGGGTATAATCATCCACGCCCCAAATATCCTTCGGCTCAGAGGATGAGCCGAAGCCGGGAAAGTCAACGTTGATTAGCGGACGTCCAAGGGCGCGAACGGTCTTGGCAACAGACTCCAAGGTCTTGGCCTCGCAGCCCCAGCCGTGCATAAGCACGACCGGAGCGCCCTGACCGGGTTCGCAGTCATAGGCCAACGTTACGCCGTTAATTTCTGCAGTTTTTTTCATTATGCTTCGGCAGCAGCCACTTCTGCCTCCTCGGTTTCTACTGAAGGTTTGATGTTAGGTTCTTCAAGGCCGAGATGATGTTTGCGGTCAATAATCTTGAGCCAAAGGCCGATAAGAAGAGCGGCAACACCTAAGGAGGCGAGCATCACGAGCGGCCAGGTGTAGTTGTAGCTTACCGAGGCCTGCTCTTCGGTTAAAGTTCCGTTGGCAAGTCCTTCGGCAATTGCGGGGTTGGTCTTGTCAAGCACCTTGCCGATAAGGAGGGGGAAGAGCCAGAGGCCGATGTTCTGAATCCAGAAAATAAGCGCATAAGCCGAACCGATAATCTTGGCGTCAACAAGCTTGGGAACTGAGGGCCAGAGCGAAGCGGGCACAAGCGAGAACGAAGCGCCAAGAACGAGGATAGTCACGTAAGCCACGATGACACCGCCGACGGCATTTCCCTTAAACATGGGGAGGATGAAGGCGAAAGTCAGATGGCAGACAATCAGCAGCAAAGCACCGATGACGAGCATAGAGGCAGCTTTGCCTTTATGGTCGACATACTTGCCGAGAATCGGGGTGATACCCACGGCAAGAAGGGGGAATACGGCGAAAATTGACGCAGCGCTCTGACACATATAACCCATCCAGCAGTAAACCACCAAGGCAACTACGGCGAGCACCAACATTCCGGACTTCATGGCCTTGTTTGACGAGAAGTTGCTGACAAAGGCAGCGGCTGCGGCCACGAGCATGACGATATATTGGATAACGGTTTCCGCATCGGAAGCCCAGAAGCTGTCAGAGGGCACCTCAGTGAAGGTCAGATTACACTGGAGCATGTTGACGGCATATTTCTGGAAGGGGAAGATTGCGGAATAATAGAGCACGCAAAGGAGGGCAACGAGCCAGAACCCTGACGAGGTCAGAATCTTGCCGAGGTCAGAGATGCGGAAGGGATCGTCTTTTTCTTCTTCGGCATGGGTCTGAGAGTCAAGCTTACGGTCCATGAAGAAGTAGACGATGAACATAATCAGGGCAATCATTAGCAGGACTACGCCGAAGGCCACGGCATTGCTTACCGTAGGCGTACCGGTGATGTCGGCAAACAAAGGCGAGAAAATCATACAGGTGGCGACACCCAAGCGGGCCAATGCCATTTCAGAGCCCATGGCCAAGGCCATCTCGCGGCCCTTGAACCATTTGACGATACCACGGCTGACAGTGATACCGGCCATTTCAACACCGCAACCGAAAATCATGAAGCCGATAGCGGAGAGCTTGGCCGAGGCAGGCATACCCTGATAGAAGGGGCTGACTCCAAGCTGGTCAAAAACGGGAATATAGTTAAGATGTTCAGTAAACCACTGTTCAAGACCGGAGCCGGCAAAATAGCTCGTCACCGCATACCAGTTGATTGAGGCGCCGATGAGCATCACCACTCCGGAAAGGAGCGCGGTGAAGCGCACGCCCATTTTATCAAGAATAATTCCGGCAAAAATCAGGAAGAAAATGAAGACGTTAAGGAACGTTTCAGAGCCCTGCATGGTGCCAAAGGCAGTGTTGTCCCATCCGAGGGAGCTTTGGACCAAATTCTTAATGGGCGACATGACGTCCATAAAGATGTAACTGCAAAACATTGCAAGAGCAAGCAGAAGCAGGGCAGTCCAGCGCGCCCATGCCTTGTCGTTCAGGTAAACTTTAGGTTGTTGTGACATTTTTTTGTAATTCAATTGGTTTATCAAGTTGCAAAATTACGCAAAATTTCATAATTTTGCGCTATAAATTCATCAAAATTTTTATGCCTAACCAACCTTACACCTTTGATCGAGTAGTTAGAATGATCCTTACGATCACCGTTTTTGGACTTATCGTAAGCCTTATTTATATATTACGCGGAGTACTTCTACCGTTCGGCGTTGCAGCTGTAATTGCATATCTATGTGAGCCTTTGGTTCAGTTTAATCGCCGGTTGCTTCACCTGAAGGGGCGCACCGTGGCAGTCTTCGTCACTCTTTTCGGAATAACGTTCATGTTCGGAGTGCTGACTTATTTCTTTGTTCCTTCTATAATTAAGGAAATGCGCACCGTTGGCGATTTCATCCGCGTCTATGCCGGGCGTACGGACCAACTGATTCCGCTGATTCCGGAATCTCTCCACCAATATATCCTTGAACGCATCAATCTCCAGGCCATAGGTGACTGGCTGATTGCGGCCGACTGGCGGGCTATCGGCTCATGGATCACGTCACTGATCAGCAGCGGAGTCAACTTCATTATCGAGATATTCAATTGGCTGTTGGTTTTGCTCTACGTCGTCTTCATCATGCTTGACTATGAGCGCCTCGGGCGCAGCATGAGGGCCTTGGTGCCGAAAGGTTATCGCCGCCTTGTGTTTGGCATAGCCCGAGACCTGAAGGACTCGATGAACCATTATTTTCGCGGTCAGGCATTAGTGGCCTTCTGCGTCGGCATATTGTTCAGTTTAGGGTTCCTGATTATGGGATTACCCCTGGCTGTCATCTTCGGATTGTTTATCGGACTGTTAAACTTGGTGCCTTACCTCCAGCTGATTTCCATCCCGATTGCCGGACTGCTCTGTATGGTCTATTCGATGCAGACGGGCGACAGTTTCTGGGTATTCTTCGGCGAATGTATGTTGGTCTATGTGGTGGTGCAGGCAATTCAGGACCTTTTCCTGACGCCAAAAATCATGGGTAAAGTTATGGGCCTGAACCCGGCTATCATCCTGCTAAGCCTCAGTATCTGGGGTTCTCTGCTCGGACTCCTTGGCATGATTATCGCCCTGCCGATGACAACGCTTATGATTTCATACTATGAACGCTATATTTTAAAGGACAACTAAGCGGCAAATTGGTCAAAAAGGGCAATTTTGTGGTTAAAAAGGAAATTTGCTTGCAGATTTGTTAATTTTTACGTAATTTTGTAGCGTCCCAAGCGAGGGACATTTGGCTACTAATTGCAAAAAAACAAATCTCTAATAAATATTTATCACATGAAAAAAGCAATCCTCATGGGATTTTCGGCTGCTGCCTCCCTCTTGCTTTTCTCCGGTTGTTCCGACGAAACGATTCACACCGGAAATCGCACAGGCACCATCTTCCCTTTGGTGGACTTTGATCCCACTGTGGTGACCTCAAACTCCTCCCGCGCCGGAGCTGAAATCGAAGACATCTCCGAAGAAGATCTCATCATCACGATTATCAGTGCCGACGGCACTATTGAAGAAGAGTATCCCTACTCTGAATTCCCCACGGACAAAGAATTTCCGGTCGGTGACTACACCATGACCGTAACTTACGGTTCAGACGAAGAAGAAGGTTTCGAAAAGCCTTCGGTTACCGGCTCTTGTGACCTCACCGTCAACGAGGACGAAGCCTCAACCCCTTCCGTTGTCGCAACCCCCTCGAAGGCCATGGTCTACATCCAATATGACGATATGCTCCTCGGCTACATGAAGTCATGCGAGGCAACGCTTCACAGCGCCGGCGGCTCCTATATTAAATATGAAGAAACGGAAACTCGCCCGGCTTACATCATCCCCGGCGAAACTTCCGTCAGCGTTGCTTTCACCAAACAAAACGGCAAGCAGGGCAGCCTTCAGGTTGCAAACTTCCAGACCAAGGCTCAACATTGCTACACCCTCAAACTCGGTCTCGGCGCCGATGGCTACGGACTCATTGACGGCATCACCGTAAAATATGACGAGATGCTTGAACAGGAAGATGTCACCATCGACATCTCCGACGAGGTGCTGACCACCCCCGCCCCGGAAATCAAGGCAAAGGGATTCACTCCCGGCGAAGAATTGACAGTCGTGGAAGGCACGGTCAATGCCAATATCCGCCCGAAGATGGTAGTAGTGGCTCGCGGCGACATAGCCCATGCAGTGCTGACCACTCAAAACTGCCCGTCGCTTGTTGAAAAAGGCTGGCCGACCGAAATTGACATCACTTCCGCATCGGCCACGGAGCTTGCAAACCTTCGCGCCTTAGGTCTTCGCGCTCCCGGCTTATACGGCCAGACGGGTATATTCGGCGAACTTGACCTGACCGGAGTGCTCCCCAACATCGCGCCTCGAAATTCCTCACTTCCCGCCTCGGAATTCACCTTGTTGATCACGGACAAGGCCGGTCGTGTTTCCGAACCGATGACTTTCACCGTCAAGGTGGAACACCTCGAGCTGGAAATGAAATATAACGGAGTCTATAACGGACAAGAGACCCTTGACATTCAAGTCGTCTACAACGGACCGGACCTCGCCAACAACGTCACGTTTGAATATCTTAACACCCGCGGCATCTGGACTCCGACCACCATTGAAAAGGTAACGCCCTCAGGCGACGACTTCATAGTTACCCTCGCTATTCCCGATGACGCCAAAGGCCCGCTGACTATCCGCGCCACAGCTTCCAACCTGCAGACGGAACTCAGCATTGAAACAGCTGCATCCCTGACCGTTGACCCCAACGACGTCTTCGCCACTTCGGCAATCATCGGCGTTCAATCTGACGAATACAATCCCGCCGACAAGACCATCAACCTCTTTGCGTCAACCGATGGTGGCCAATCCTTCACCCGCGTAAGTGCCACTCAAAACGGCTCCGAATTGAAAGTCACCGGCCTCAAGCCCGCAACAACCTACACCTTCCGCGCCGAAATTGACGGCACCAATTCCCGTCCCGTAAAGACCACCACAGAAACCGCGGCTCAAATCCCCGGCTCAGACATGGAAGGCTGGGAAGCTCAGCATGCAAATGCAGGTGCCAATAATTTTGACTGGCACAATCCGGTTTCTCCATGGTTCGCTAATAATGATGATTGCTTTAAACACATAACCGGTCTTCTCAATACTCATTCAGGCAATGCAGCTGTTGACCAAACATCTGACAAGACCCAAGGCTCTTATGCAGCCATGATTCGGACCGTTGCCTATGGACTCACCAGTGCTTTCAATTATAAACCGGACCGATTTATTGCAGGAGAACTGACCCTTGGAAATGAAAATGCAGGAACAACATTGACATCTCGCCCCTCAGCACTCACATTCCAGTGTAAGTATGTTCCCTATAAATCAGACGACAAAGGACTTTGCGAAGTAACGATTTACGATGCGAAAGGAACAGTCATTGCATCCGGAAGCAAAAAAATTGATGCTATTGGCAACTACACCAAGCAAACGATTCCTTTGACTTATTCACGCGGTGCGAATAAAGCCGCAACAATTAAAATCCGCTTCCGTTCGGCTGACACTGACAACCACGTTAATATTGACGGCGTAAACTCTTCAAATTATGTTGGTGCCGTATTATATATCGACGACGTTGAACTTGCTTATTAATCTCTCATACTCATCAATACGCAATGAAAATCAAATCAATCTTATATAAAGGTGCTCTCCTTTCCTTGGCCCTTTTAGGTATGACTGCCTGTGAAAAGAAAGAAAGCCTTTTAGATACTCCGGGCGAGCTTAACCTTAAAAACCTCGGAATAGAGGTTGCGGGCACAGGCCGCGCCACTGTCGATCTCTCAAACTTCATCGTCGACATCTGTCAGGAAGGCAAAGAGAAACCCGTCCAGACCTATACTTTCGGCCACATGCCCTCAGTAGTACCTTTGGCTCCCGGCGAATATTACATTGACGTTCGCTCCCATAATCTTGAAAAAGCCGAATGGGATAATCCCTACTTTGCCGGCAAATCTGAGAAATTTCAGATTGTTTCCGATGAAGTCACAGATGTTGACCCTATCAAGTGCGTATTCTCCTCGCTGAAAGTCAGCGTGGTCTTCGGTCCGAAACTTCTTAATAAAATCGGCTCGGACGTACAGGTGACCGTAGTGGCCAACGATGAGGGTCGCTTAGTCTACACCCCCGGTGACAAGCGCGAAGGCTTCTTCGCCACCATCGACGGTTCGACTACGCTCGTGGCTATTTTCTCAGGTACGGTTAGCGGCCACAAAGAAGAATTCTCTCGCACCTATACCGATGTAGCCGCCGGGCAGCATCGCACCATTACCTTTGAACTGGGTGCCGATGTTCCCCAGCCTGACGCGCCCACCGGCTCAGTTGACCAAAGCCAAGGTATCAGCGTCGACGTTTCCTATGTTGACGAAGATATGATGAATGCCGACGTCACCGGAGGCAACGAGGAGATTATCCCCAATCCCGGCGAACAGCCCGGCAAGCTTCCCGAACTCCCCGATGAAAGCGACGATCCCAACACGCCTGATAATCCTGACAACCCCAACCCGCCTTCAGGACCCCAGTTCGGATTCGACGGTTCAACCCTTGAAAACGGCAAGACATACTTTACGACTGACTTCAGTGCATCCAATCCCGCCAAAATAGTTATCGTCTGCCCCGACGGTATCGCCAATGCGAACGTAACAATCAACTCATCGTTCCTGACGCCTGACGAACTCGAAGGAGTTGGCCTCCGCGATAAATTCGACCTCTGCACCGATACCGACCTCTTTGAGGCGCTTAGTGGACTCGGATTCCCCGTAGGTGACGATATCAAAGGCAAGACCACTGCAACCATTGAAATCACCTCGTTTATGGACCTGCTTGCCGTGGGTGGAACTTCAACCTCTGAGTTTACCTTCGTCGTTACAGACTCAAAAGGAGTAGTAAAAACTTCAAAATTCTCCATTAACGTTAAATAATCTTATCCCCCACTGAACAGAACAATGAAAACCTCCAAGATTTTTTCCGCTCTGGGCTCTGCGGTTATCCTTACAGCACTATCCGGGTGCTCCGGGGAGCAGAATCTGCCCGTAGGTGAAGGTAAGATTTTCGTCACCACCCGCGTCAATTCCGATGTTGTTGTCGTCTCCCGAGCCGACGCCGAAGAAGAACTTGCCGCAACTACTCAGATTTGGATCAGCTCACCTCAGGGCGTAGTCCGAAAATATGACTCCATGAGTGAACTTCCCGCACATGGAATCACCCTGATGACCGGTGAATATACCGTTCAGGCTTGGGCCGGTAAGGTTACATACGCATCGTTTACCGACCGATGGTTTGAAGGCTCCGAATCCTTTGAAGTTGCTGCCGGCGACAATAAGGCAGTTGAAGTCACCTGCCGCATTGCCAACGTATGTGCCTCGGTAAACTACAGCACGGATGTAGCCGAAAAGCTCACCGACGCCGTAATGACTATCGGAACCCGCGGCGGTTCACTTGACTTTGAAGGTACCGATGACTCCCGTCGCGGCTACTTCATGATGCCGGAAGGCACCACCTCACTTGACTGGACCCTGACCGCCACCTCTGACGGCAAGCAGTTCACTAAAACCGGCACGATTGAAAATGTAGAACCTGCCCACGAGTATCGCCTCAACATAGTATCCAACGCATCGTATGAAGAAATCGGCGGTGGTTGGATTCAGATCGAAGTTGACGACACGATGATTGAATCCGAGGATGAAGTAATCATTTCCACTCCGCCATCAATCATGGGTTCAGGCTTTGACATCAGCAAGCCCATCACCGGTGAGGCCGGCTCAATCGGCCTGCGCAATGTCTACGTAAGCTCCAGCTGCGAACTGACCGACGTTGAAGTCCACGGTCTCCCCGGAATTGAAGACTTTGACTTCGTTCGCGCCACCGACGCCATCATTGAAGAGCTCGCCGACCTTGGCCTCACTTGCGACCTTGCCAACTATGAAGAAGGAGCGCAGATCATGAAACTCACCTTCGGCGAAAAATTCCTCAATTCGCTCGAAAACAGCGACGACCCATACGTTTTTGAAATCTTCGCCCAAGACGTCAACGGCAAGACCTCCACGGCAAACCTCACCTTGAAAATCTCTGAAGCATCAGTCTTCACAGTGCCCGTGGACGCTGAAAAAGACGCCTCTTACAACACTGTAACTCTCCAGGGCCAGGTTGCCAAGGACAACATTGAAAGCGTAGGCTTTGAATATCGCGAAAAAGGTTCAGACGCAGACTGGACCTACATTGAAGGTCAAGCCACAAGCCGTGCTACACTTGGCAAAGGTGAATACTTCTCGGCCACGGTGACTATGCCGGATTATGAGCAACGCACGATTGAATATCGCGCTGTCTGCGGCCCCATAGACAATCCGACTGAGACCCGCTCTGACATCATGACCGTCAGCACCAAGCAGACTCCTCAGCTTCCCAACAGCGACCTGGAAATTTGGTCCAACTCCGGTACCAAGAACTGCGTAATTCCCGCCGCTTCAGCCGACGGTGCATTCTGGGACTGCGGTAACCACGGCTCAATCACCATGGGCAAAAACGTTACGGACAAGACCACCGAGAAACGTCACAGCGGTACGTACGCAGCCAAGCTTAAGTCAGAATTTGTTGGCGTAGGCACCCTTGGCAAACTTGCTGCCGGTAACATCTGCGTAGGCAAATATCTCAAGACTGACGGCACTGACGGCGTCTTCGGTTTCGGACGCGAGTTTGACTTCGACGGTCTGCGCCCCAAAGCACTCCGTCTCTGGGTTCATTACACTCCCGTAGCCGTTACCCACACCGGCTCCGGCGCAACCATGAACAAGGGTGATATGGATAAGGCCCATCTCTTCGTAGCCCTCTTCGACGAGACAGACCCCGACACAGCGGATGGCGTTGCACCTTTCATTGTCCGCACAAAATCATCCAAAGCGAAATACTTCGACAAAAATGCCTCATGGATTATGGCTTACGGCGAAAAAATTCTGTCCGAGGCCACACCCGGCTCTGATATGGTTGAACTGACCATCCCCATTGACTATAAGGCCGGAGCTGACTCACGCACGCCCCGCTACATTGCCATAGTCTGCACCGCCTCCAAGGAAGGCGACTTCTACACAGGCGGCAACGGCTCGACGCTCTACGTCGACGACTTCCAGCTCGTATATTAATCCTCCCGAAATCCAAGCGTCGGACAGGTCAGTCACCTCAACGGTGTCAGACCTGTCCGACTTAGTTTTGCATTATTCATTTATTTTTCGTACCTTTGCGTGTTAAAATGTAAATAAATAAACCATAAAATAAATTTATGCTTACCGCAAAGGAAATCCGCGAGTCGTTCAAAGACTTTTTCCGTTCCAAGGGCCACCAGATTGTGCCCTCCGCCCCCATGGTCATTAAAGATGACCCTACCCTCATGTTCACCAATGCCGGCATGAACCAGTTTAAGGACATCATTCTCGGCAACAAAGCGGCAAAGTATCAGCGCGTGGCCGACTCACAGAAATGTCTGCGTGTCAGTGGCAAACATAACGACTTGGAAGAAGTCGGCATGGATACTTACCACCATACCATGTTCGAAATGCTCGGCAACTGGAGCTTCGGCGACTATTTCAAACAGGAAGCCATTGACTGGGCCTGGGAATACCTCGTCGACGTTCTCAAACTTGATCCCGAACGCCTCTATGCCACAGTCTTTGAAGGCTCCAAGGAAGAAGGACTCTCCCGCGACGATGAAGCCGCCGCAATCTGGGAAAAACATCTCCCCAAAGAACACATCATCAACGGCAACAAGCATGATAACTTCTGGGAAATGGGCGACACCGGTCCTTGCGGTCCCTGCTCGGAAATCCACATTGACCTGCGTCCGCAGGCGGAGCGCGAACAGATTCCCGGACGCGACTTAGTCAACCACGACCATCCGCAGGTTATTGAAATCTGGAACCTCGTCTTCATGCAATATAACCGCAAGGCCGACGGCTCGCTGGAACCGCTCCCCGCAAAAGTCATTGATACGGGCATGGGATTCGAACGCCTCTGCATGGCCCTTCAGGGAAAGACCTCAAACTATGATACTGACGTATTCACCCCCCTGATTGATACCATCTCGCGCCTCAGCGGTAAGAAATACGGCGAAAACGCCAAGGTTGACATCGCCATGCGCGTCATTGCCGACCATGTCCGCACCATCGCCTTCGCCATTGCCGACAGCCAACTTCCCGGCAATGCCAAGGCCGGCTACGTAATCCGCCGCATCTTACGCCGCGCCGTCCGCTATGCCTATACTTTCCTTGAACGTCGCGAAGCCTTCATGTATCAGCTGATTGATACCCTCATTGAATCAATGGGCGAGGCTTATCCCGAACTGCCCAAGCAGCGCGAGCTGATTATGCGCGTAATCAAGGAAGAGGAAGATTCATTCCTGCGCACCCTTGAAAACGGAATCCGCCTGCTCGATCAGGCTATGGCCGAAGCCAAGGCCAAGGGCCTGACGGAAATCTCCGGCAAGCAAGCCTTCGTTCTTTATGATACTTATGGCTTCCCCCTGGACCTCACCGAACTTATCCTGAAGGAAAACGGTATGACCCTTGACCATAAAGAATTTGACTCAGAAATGCAGGCTCAGAAAGAACGTGCCCGCGCAGCAGCCGCAGTAGAGGCCACGGACTGGGTTGTTCTCCGCCCGGGTGAACAGGAATTCGTC
Source organism: uncultured Porphyromonadaceae bacterium (assembly GCA_947176925.1). GTDB lineage: Bacteria > Bacteroidota > Bacteroidia > Bacteroidales > Muribaculaceae > UBA3263. The sequence continues at coordinate 3,758 of CAMWSN010000015.1, read as the reverse complement.
GGATATGACCTTACCGCATGCCCCGCCGAGATTCTGCGCTATCGCAAAGTCAAACAGAAAGGTCGCGAATACTATCAGATTGTACTCTCCCAGACTCCTTTCTATGGAGAAATGGGTGGCCAGGTCGGCGACCGCGGTTATCTCAGCGATGACCTTACCGGCGAAAAAACTGAGATTTATGACACCAAACGCGAAAACGGCATGAGCGTCCACTTGGCAACGAAGCTCCCGTCCAACCCCGAGGCGCAATTCACCGCCGCCATTGACGTTGAAGCTCGCCGTGCCACGGAATGTAACCATACGGCCACACACCTGCTCCACCTGGCCCTACGTCAGGTCCTGGGTACTCACGTAGAGCAAAAAGGCTCATTCGTCAGCCCCGACATTCTCCGCTTTGACTTCAGCCATTTCCAGAAAGTCACTCCCGAAGAGCTCCGCAAGGTTGAACACTTAGCCAACTCAATTGTCCGCAAGGCAATACCCCTTGACGAACACCGCGCCGTACCCATTGAAGTGGCCCGCGAAATGGGTGCTATGGCCCTCTTCGGCGAAAAATATGGTGAGGAAGTGCGCGTGATCCGCTATGGTGAAAGCATCGAACTTTGCGGCGGTACCCATGTGCCCAACACCGGCTGCATCGGCATGATACGCATAATCTCCGAAGGCTCCACTGCCGCCGGTATCCGTCGAATTGAAGCTCAAACCGGTGCCGCGGTTGAACGCACTCTTGACTCGCTGCAAGACACTCTCAACGATATTGCCCGTATGTTTAACAACGCTCCTGACCTTGTCGGCGCGCTTCGCAAGGCTATCGAAGAAAATGCCGAACTGCGCAAGGAGGCTGAAGAAGTGGCCAAACAGAGAATTGAAGAAATGGCTGCTAAACTCATTGAGAAAGCACGCATTATCGGTGGAATTCAGGTGATTGAATATCGCGGCCCTGCCAAGCCCGAGATTGCCAAGAACTTAGCCTTTGCCGTGCGCCGCCTCTCCGGTGACCATACGGCATTCCTTGGCGCCACTCAGGACGCTAACGGCAAGCCGCTGTTGACCGTGATGCTCACTGACGACATCGTCAAGGCCGGATTAAATGCCTCACAGATTGTCCGCGAAGCGGCCAAAGCCATCAAGGGCGGAGGCGGCGGCCAGCCCGGATTTGCCCAGGCCGGCGGTAAAGATGCCGAGGGTCTCAATGCGGCAGCCGACTCAATGATTGCGAACTTTAAATAAATTTGTGTTGTTTTAGTTCTGAGGGGTCGGGCCTATGATTTCCCACCCCCGGAACTAACTTAAACTAAATTATTTATGAGACAAGACGTAGTTATCCTCGTTGAAGATATTATCAAACAGCAATGGGAACACCTGGCGCTGACAGACTTCTATGGCATGGAGCTTTCATTCAAGGATGTGGCCCGCAAGATTGCCAAACTCCATCTCCTGTTTGAAAATACCGGAATCCAACCGGGCGACAAGATTGCCATCTGCGGCAAGAACTCGGCTCAGTGGGCCGTGGCGTTCTTTGCCGTGATGTCTTACGGTGCCGTTGTAGTCCCGATTCTTCACGAATTCAAACCGGATAATCTGCACCATCTTGTCAGCCATAGCGATGCCCGTCTGTTTTTTGTAGACGAGAGCATATATGAAAATCTTGATCCGGTCCACATGACCGCGCTTGAAGGAGTAATCTCGCTGAAAGACTTCTCCCTGCTTTTGAGCCGCTCGGAAGCCCTCACTGATGCCCGCAAACGCCTCAATGAGTTGTTTGGCCAAAAATATCCGGAACGCTTCACCAAGGAAGATGTCAAATATTTCGAGGTCACGGATCCCAACACCCTCGCCCTGATTAATTACACAAGCGGCTCCACGGGATTCAGCAAAGGAGTGATGCTCAGCCATAAAGCTATCTGGAGCAATATTTATGCCATTCAAGAAATTCTCCCCACCCTTCCCAAGGCCGGCGATTCAATGATTTGTCTGCTTCCGATGGCCCACATGTATGGTCTCGTAATCGAGATGATTCATGGCTTCATCAAGGGCGCTCACCTTTACTTCCTGACTCGCCAACCTTCACCGAAAATCCTTGTTGACGCTTTCCGCAAGGCTCAGCCACGACTGATTATCACCGTTCCCCTGATTATAGAGAAAATAATCAAGACAAAGGTATTCCCCACTCTGGAGAAACCGATGACCAAGCTGATGTTACGGACCCCTATTGTCGACGAACATATCCTAAAGAAAGTTCGCGCAGCCTTGATGGAGACCTTTGGCGGCAACCTGGAGATGATGATCGTGGGCGGTGCGGCCCTGAATAAGGAAGTGGAGGATTTCCTGCTCCGCATCAAGTTCCCCATTACCGTGGGCTACGGCATGACCGAGTGCGCCCCCCTTATAGGCTACACTCACCATTCCACGTTCCGCCCCGGATGCTGCGGACAGATTGTGCCCCGCATGGAGGTGAAAATCGAATCGCCTGACCCCGAACATATCCCCGGCGAAATCCTCGTCAAGGGCGATAACGTCATGCTCGGATATTATAAGAATCCTGATGCCACCCGCGCCGTAATGCGCCCCGACGGATGGATGCTTACCGGCGACCTCGGTACTCTCGACAAGGACAACTACATATACATCCGCGGCCGAAACAAGACGATGATTCTCGGTCCCAGCGGACAGAATATCTACCCCGAAGAAATCGAACAGAAGCTCAACAATATGCCCTTGGTTGCCGAAAGTCTCGTAGTGGATTCCGGCGAAGGACGCCTTCAAGCCCTGATATATCCCGACCTTGACGAGGTGCGTAAGGAAGGACTAACTCAGGTGCAGATACGCGAACGCCTGCAAAAGGATATTGACGAAGTCAACGCTACGCTGGAGGCTTACAGCCGAATATCTTCACTAAAAATCATGTCGGAAGAATTCGAAAAGACACCAAAACGCTCAATTAAACGTTATCTATATACCTAACTATTTTTCTCTCCCCAACCAATCATTTCACAATGAAAAAACTTATTATTTCTGCAATGGTTGCCTTGGCGGCAATCTCAGCAAATGCTGTCCCGGCCAAGCGCGGACCCTATAGGGCCCTAAGTACTGACGGCACGGAAATCCTGGTTCAGCGCATTGGTGATGAACGCGGGTCATGGTTCCTTGACATGGAAGGCAATCTCCTCCGCCGCGCAGGCGCCGGATTTGAATATGCCCGCATCGCGGCTGACGGATCTTTGGCCAAGTCCCTGACTCCGATTAAGTTCTCGCGCTCACTCCTGCCCGCAGATGAGGCCGATACAACGCCCGCAATACGTCGCGCCGCGCCCGCAATGGGCCTCTTCCCCGGATCTTCATTCCCCGCTGAAGGCGAGCAGAGGGCCTTAGTGGTGCTCGTGGAGTTCCAGGATACAAAGTTCAAACTTGGTGACGACGCCAAGCAGTATTTCACCGATATGCTCAACAAAGACGGGTTCAGCGAATACAAAGGAACCGGCTGTGCCTCAGAATACTTCCGCGAGATGAGTTCCGGCAAATTTGACTGTCAGTTTGACGTTTACGGCCCCATTACGCTGAAAAATAACTACAAATACTATGGCGGATCTGATGACCGCTACGCTTACAAAATGGCTATAGAAGCCTGTGAAGCTCTCGACCCGGATGTAAACTTTGCCGATTATGATCGAGATAATGACGGGTCGATTGACAATATATTCATCTTCTATGCCGGCGAAGGCGAAGCCACGGCCTATCCTGAAAACGCCAATCTCGTT
>CAMWSN010000014.1 GCA_947176925.1 uncultured Porphyromonadaceae bacterium | reverse complement strand
CTCATTCTCAATTAGACCCATATCATGCATCACACATTTCACACCCGCAGGATTGCCGTCGACAAAGAGCAGAGAGAACAGCTCCGTAAACTTATGGTGAATCAACAGCGCATTGGCGAAATCGCCCTCCAGGGCCAGACGCACCATACGGCTGAATTCCTTGGGGAAGGCATTACCAATAACGGAAATTACGCCGACGGCGCCAAGAGTTATCAGCGGGAAAGTGATGCCGTCATCGCCGGAGATAACCATAAAGTCGGCCGGTTTGCGCTTGATAATGTCATCAATCTGAGTAAAATTGCCGCTGGCTTCCTTCACGGCAATGATCTTTTCCGGGAAATCAAAGGCCAAGCGCAGTGTAGTCTCGGCTGTCATGTTCACTCCGGTACGTCCCGGGACATTATAAAGCACGATAGGCACGGGGGATGCCTGAGCTATAGCGGCATAATGCTGATAAATTCCCTCTTGAGAGGGCTTATTATAATAAGGTACGATGGAGAGGATTGCCGAATAGGCGCTAAGGTCCGTCAGACGAATCTCTTCAATGACGCCCATAGTGTTATTTCCGCCCAATCCGAGCACCAAGGGAACTCGGCCGTTAACGCGTTGCGCCACAAAATCGCGCACCTGGCGGCGTTCATCAGCCGTCAAAGTCGGGGTCTCCGCCGTAGTGCCCAAGACCACTATGAAGTCTATGCCGGAACGAATCTGGTGTTCAACCAGTCGCGCCAACGCCTGAAAATCAATCGTCTTGTCGCTTTTAAAGGGAGTAATCAGGGCCACTCCCATGCCTTTTAAATTTACACTCATATATTACTTGGTGCCTAACTCGCGAACACCGCCGGTGGTCGTATCAAAAATAACGTAGGCGGGATTCTTCTTATCAGTAAATATCGAGGGGTCAAGACCGTAAATGACACCGGCCTGGGCAAAACTGAAATTCAGTCGCGCAAAGGGGCGATTTTTAAAGGTGATTTCAGCTTGTGCCGCTCCCGGAATACAGTATGCTATGCCCCCCTTGGGGAATTTTTTCATTTCGCCTTTTTCATTGACGGGCATTTTCCCCTTGTCGGTCACTTTGACATCAAGATATACCGGCAGACCGCTGAGGTCGTCAGCCTCGACAAAACCCTTGACGGGATTAAGGCGTGCGATGACCATCTCGCTCTCGCCGTTGGCCCCGGGGGTAACTGTCAGAGTGGTCTGCTCGGTTCGTCTTACGGTAGTTCCCAAGAACATTGCCGTCAGCGCCTCTTCTTGAGCGTTAAGATTATCAAGGATGAGCTTCAGGGCAGCGCCATCAGGCATCTGCTCTGCCTGACCGGTCAGGTAATCCTGGCGACTCTGACGCAGTTCCATGATTTGAGCGGCTGCGAGTGAGGCCCGTTTGGCCAGGGAAGAACTCTGAATCATATCTTCGCTCATAGCATAGCGGGCGGCAGTCCCGTCAGAGACATTAAGAGTCTTGCGGCTCATCTCCGGAGCCGGCGGAAGAGCAGGCTCTTCAATTTCCGTACCCAACGCCAAGGGCAAGCCCTGAGAGTTGACAAGCAGAAAAGTCGTTGCTCCAGATTTAAACTGCATCAACCAAGTCTCATCGGAAGTACGGGGGACACCTACCGGAGTAATCGTCGCTCCGGTCAGAACCCAGGTAGATGAGGGCTTGGAGATAGCCTCCCGGGCGGCTTGCGAGCCAAGATATCGTTCGGCATATTGATAGAACTCGCCGGGAGTTTTTACCGTTCCTTCAGCACTAAGATTGATTTGCAAGGCGGTTTGCGGCAGGGAGTAGACAATTCCGAAGTCATTCGCCTTGGAGGCTGAGAGTTTCGTTACCTGCTGGGCCCCGACACTTAGGAAAGAGGCACCGATCAGAAGGCTTGAGAGTAATTTTTTCATACGCTGAGCACTGATTTAAATGCGCGACCGAGATTTGCGGCAATGTCGCCGGCGGTGACGCCGTATTGTCCTTCGGTTTCAGCGGCAATATCTCCGGCAACGCCATGGATATATACGCCACAGAGCGCAGCGACTTCCGGTCTGTAACCCTGGGCCATCAGCGCCGTGATAACACCGGTCAGGACGTCGCCGGAACCGGGAGTGGCCATAGCCGGATTGCCGGAGGAGTTGAAGTATAGTCGTCCGTCCGGACGAACAATGGTAGTGTATCGGCCTTTAAGAACAATCAAAACATTATGGTAGCGGGCCATCTCGATAGCCTTGACCAGGCGAGCTTCGGCATTAGGCTGCTGGCCGAAGATACGGTCAAATTCACCGGCATGAGGGGTCAATACGGACTGAGCGGGGAGACGATGAAGGAGACTCTGACGCTTGGCCAGACAATTAAGAGCATCGGCGTCAATCACCACCGGCTCGGTGCGTCCGGTCAGGAATTGTTCGAGGGCGTCGACCGTGGCGTCAGCCGTACCGATGCCGGGGCCGATACCGATGGTCGTGAACGGATGAGGCAGTCGGATACTGCTGATATGGATGTCGCTGTTGGAAGCGATAAACATAGCTTCGGGGGCGGAACTCTGCATGATTTCATAGCCGCAGCGCGGAGAATATACGGCAACTTTACCTACTCCGGAACGGAGAGCGCCTCGGGCGGCAAGAACTGCAGCGCCCATCATCCCGTAGCTTCCGGCCACGAGCAGGGCCGAACCGAAGTCATTTTTGGAGCAGAAGTCAGGACGCTGACGGAGCAGTCGACGCACATCGTTACGTTCCACAAGATAGAACGGAGCCGTGGTCTTACGGATTTCCGTCGAACTGAGCCCTATGTCAAGAGTTTTCCAGTGGCCTACGACTTCATCATTTTCAGCAAGGAAGAAGCTAAGGTGGGGGAACTGCACGGCGAGCGTAAGGTCGGCGTGCATCATGTTGCGATGAATCGCATTGGGATTCCAGTCGCCAAAAAGGCCGGAGGGAATATCGATACTGATAACGTAGGCGCGTGAATCGTCAATATATTTGACCAACTCACGGAAGCCACCGTTGAGAGCTTCACGAAGACCGGTGCCAAACAGACCGTCAATGACTATATGGCTCGGCGAAAGATGGGGGCGATTAAACTGCTTGAGGACCTCAGTAAATGCAGCGTCAGGAGCCGCCTCCAAAAGGAGATCACGACAGATCTTACATTCGGCATTAAGTTTGTCACCACCGATATTGAAAAGGAAAACCTCGGGTTGATAGCCCTGCTGATAAAGGATTCGAGCCGTGGCAAGCGCATCGGCGCCATTATTGCCCGGACCGGCAAAAATAGCTATCCGCGACTGGGCATTGAGCAGACTTACGACTTCTGCTGCCACTCCCTCAGCCACCCGCTCAATCAACTGGAGCGAGGTTACGCCCTCATGTTCTATAGTGGCGCGGTCTATTTTATTGATTTGATCTGTAGTAAAAATTTTCATAGCAGATAGTTATTTATTGTTATCAACAGGTCTTAAAATCGGCAGGTGCCAGCCATACTTCAGTGCTAACATGCGGATTCCGATACACGTCAGCATACAGGCCAAAGCGGAAAGTTCGGGCCCCCACCCCATCACGCCGACGCCCCAGTAGGCAACTCCGCCCAGGAGCGAAGCCATGGCGTAAATGTCCTTGCGGAAAATCAGGGGCTCTTCATTGATGAGAATATCGCGCAGGACTCCGCCAAAGGCACCGGTCACCAAGCCCATTGCGATAGCGATTCCCATCGGACGGCCATCGACCGTGGCTTTCTCAATGCCGATAACCGTAAACATTGCAAGCCCTATGGCGTCAAAGACAAGGAGCGCCTTTTCGCGCCTGACGAGAGCCGCACTGAACACGATGACTATAGCCATAGACAGAGCCGTCCCGATAAAATAGCTGAGAAACATCTTCATACTCGACACCCAGAACACCGGATTGCCAAGCATCATATCGCGCAAGGTACCGCCCCCGAGGGCCGTCACCAATCCGACGATATAGGCACCAAACCAATCGAACCGCTTCAGGGCGGCAAGTCTGATGCCGGAAATGGCCGCGGCAACCGCCCCGATCATCTCGACAATATAGAGGAATGTCTCTTCAGCAGGTACGTTCATCAGAGTTTGATTTTTTCCACGCGGCGGACGTGGCGACCGCCCTCGAATTCCGAGCCTAGGAACACGTTGACTATTTCCAGGGCAAGTTCCGCCGGTATAAACCGCGCAGGTAGGACCAGACAATTAGCATCGTTATGAGCCCTTGCGAGGCGAGCCAATTCAGGCTGCCAGCAGATGGCCGCGCGAACCCCCTGATGTTTATTCAGGGTCATGGCGATGCCGTTACCGCTGCCGCAGATGCCTATGGCAGGGTACACCTCGCCGCTTTCCAGGGCTGACGCGCACGGATGCGCAAAGTCGGGATAATCACACGACTCTGCCGAATAAGTACCGAAGTCCTTGACCTCGATGCCTTTTTCTTCAAGCATTTTAATAACCAGGGCTTTAAGTTCAAAGCCTGCATGGTCAGAACAGATTCCGAGTTTCATACGGGTGCAAATTTACGAAAATAAATGAAATTTTAAAAATAATACGCCTTATAAATAATAAAATTTTTCTCCGCGCTCTTTAGTTAAAGAAAGTTAAGGAAATAAACCTTCCGATTTTTTCAGCGTCTTAGAATCGTAAACAGAATGAAAACCTAAAATTTTAAAGAAACAATGAAGAAATTTTTGATGACTTTAGCCGTTATGGCTATGACCGCAGGAGCTGCAATGGCTCAGGGCAACGACGATAACAAGACCTGCACCAACGATTGCGCCAAGACCGAACAATGTCAAAAGCAGAAAAACTGCAAGAAAGAGTGCAAAAAAGACGGTGATTGCAAGAAGCAAAAAGATTGCCAGAAAGCTTGCGAATTCGAAGGCTTGAATCTGACTGACGCTCAGAAGGAACAGCTCAAGACCATTAAGGAAGAGCAAAAGGCACAGTGCCAAGCTAATAAAGAAGCTGCCAAGGCTCAAAAGGAAGCCTGCAAAGCCAACCGTCAGGAAGCCCGCAAGGCTTATCTCGAAAAAGTTAAAGCAGTATTGACCCCCGAACAGTACACTCAATATCTTGAAAACCAGGCTCTGCGTGGCCACAAGGGTCACAAAGCAATGGGCCGCGCCACCGGCAAGCGCTTTGACAAAAACGCCCCCCGCCGTGTTGGTGACAGCGCTCCCCGAGCCATGAAAGCCGTAAAGATTCAGGAAGCTAAGCAGGTTCAGCAGAACTAACCTAACTTCTTAAAAGAAAATATTTTTCAATACTCTATAAAACAACTAACTATCCGAGAAAAGGCTGCGTCCCTGAGCAGGGGATACAGTCTTTTTTTATACATTGGGGACAGTCTAAAACACAAAAAAAGGCTGAAAATTTTAAGAAAATTACAAAATTACCCCCCCCCGTTAACAATAATTAACACTTTTCTGCGTTATTATATCAGAAATATACCTAATTTTGCACACTCAAAAAAGCTTCTTAATCACCAAATTACTCTTTCCAGCAATGCGAAAGTCATCAAAACTCTTAATCGCTCTCGCCTTGGCCGGGCTTACTTTCCCGACCCTTAACGGGCGCGAAACAGCGCTGAAAACGAACATACTCTACGACGCTACCGCAACCGTCAATCTGGGAATCGAGCAGTCCGTTGCCCCTAAATGGAGCTTGGACCTCAGCGCGAATCTCAACGCGTGGAATATGCACAAAGGTGCCCGATGGAAACATTGGCTCGTACAACCGGAGGCTCGCTACTGGTTCTGCCAGTCTCTTGACGGACACTTCCTTGCCATGCACGCTTTAGGCGGACAGTACAACGTGGGCCACTGGACCGATGGTGGAATCTGGGGCATCAACTCCATCGAAAAGTTCAAACACAATCGCTATCAGGGATGGTTCGTAGGCGCCGGCGTGGGTTACGGCTATGCCTGGGCCCTTTCCAAGCATTGGAACTTAGAGGCTGAGATTGCCGTAGGATATATGTACACGCGTTATGATACATACGAGTGTGAAAACTGCGGACGCAAAATTAGCGAAGACAAAGATTATCATTACGTTGGACCGACCAAGGCAGCCTTGTCGCTGGTCTATGTATTCTAAAATAATATGACCCCCATGAAGCGAAATATATTATCAATAGCTGCCATGTTCCTATGGGCCGCCTCCGCAGTGGCCAACATCGAACCCGTCAAGGAGATGAACCTCGACGTGAATAATGCCAAAATGAACCTGCACATGCTGGTTGACCCCTCCGAAATCAACGTCAAGTCAACCCAGTCAGCCATCATTACCCCGATGGTCATAACCGCCTCGGGCGACACCATTGCTTTCCAGTCTAATGGAATTTATGGTCGCCGGTACATTATCCATGCCGAACGCCTCGGGCTTCAGTTACCCGCCGGATTTATCAGTTCAGACGAACGCAAAAATCTCACCATTGACCAACGTCTTGACTACACAGCGGAACTCAACGGAGCTCATCCGGCTCTCAAGGTCGACCTCTATGGCTGCGCTAACTGCCTGAAATGGACCAAACTCTATGAAGGAACCGCCTGGGAAGCTCCGACCTTTAACGCCTCTGAGGAAATCATCCTCGAAGTGCCTAAGGCCAACGTGGTCAAGGAACGCGAAGCCTCCGGCCGAGCCAACGTCGAATTCCAGGTTAACCGCACGGTGCTCCTCCCCGACTTCCGCAATAACGCCAAGGAACTTGCCGAAGTGGCCCGTACGATTGAAAGCGTAAAGGGTGACCCGGATATCACCATCACCGGAATCTACGTCAAAGGTTTCGCATCGCCTGAAGGCTCGTATGCCAACAACACCCGCCTGGCAAAAGGTCGTACTCAGGCCCTCTGTGACTGGATTGAAAACCGTTACAGCCTGCCTCACGACCTGATTCACCCGGACTCCGAACCGGAAGACTGGGACGGACTGATTGCCGCTCTTGAGGCCGACCCCGAATTCCCCGAGCGTGACGGACTGTTAAACATCGCCCGCGATACGTCACTTTCGCCCGACGCCCGCGATAACAAGATGAAAACAACCTATCCGCAGGCTTATCTGCGCATGCTGAACGAGATTTACCCCTCGCTGCGCCATACGGACTATAAGGTTGAATACACAATCCGCTCCTACTCTACTGCCGAGGAAGTCATGGCCGTCATTGAACAAGACCCCTCAAAGCTTTCGGCATCCGAGTTTTTCCTCGCCGCCCAGAGCCTCGACCCCTCAGATCCGCGCTATCAGGAAATAATCATGATGGCCGCAAAATATGACCCCAAAAGTGAGGCCGCCAATCTCAACGCCGCCTCTATAGCAATAAAAAACGGCGATCTTGCTGCCGCAGACAGCTACTTGGCTCACGCCGGAAAATCTCCCGCAGCCGAATACACCCGCGGACTCCTCGCTATCGAGGCCGAAGATATTCCCGCAGCCGAACAGCATCTCCGCAATGCCCTCGACGAAGGTTACTCCGCCGCCGGTACTGTACTCGAAAAGATTTCTTTCCTCAAAAAAATAAAAAAATAATCACAAAATCTATCTAATATGAAAAAAGTTCATTTCTTAACCGCAGCCCTCCTGGCCCTCGCCATGACCGCTTGCAACGACGATCCTATCGCCGACAAAAATGCCCTTGGCCCTGCCGGCACAACTGAAGGCCAATTCATTGGCATCAGCATTGCCAATGCGGCCAACTACGGCAGCCGCGCCGATGAGTCTGTAAAAGACCAACAATACGTTACCGGTACGGCTGACGAAAACCATATTGACAAAGATCAGCTCCACTTCCTCTTCTTTGACCGTCTTGGCAATCCCTTCATCATGCAGGTTGACAATAAATATGCCGACGGCGTTATCGTTAACGAAGAGACCAACTGGATCAAGCCCGTCAATATCATTGATGACAATAAACCCAACCAGAACGTAGGTAACGTTCAAACCGGTGGCAATGACGATAAAACTAATGCCGTGCTCCTCCTTGGTAAGGCTCCCGACGCATATCAGGGCGTGATTCCCTCTCGCATCATCTGCATTGCAAACGTTGACGATGACTTCGTAAAGACCCATTATGCTAACAAGTCAATCGCTCAACTCATGCAAGAACTGAGTGATGGTGAAGATGCTCCTATCCATAAAGAGCTGCGCAACGCTAATGGTGACTTCCTGATGACCAGCTCCACTTATTTTGACGGCACCACCGTTCGCTGCTGGTCTGACATCAACCCCTCCAACTTCTCAACCAACCCGCAGACCGCTCTTAACAACCCCGTTCAGATCTATATCGAGCGCCTTGCCGCAAAGGTTTACATCCAGAGCATGCCGGAAGGTGAAGACAACATTGTTAAAGGAAATGATGGCAATGTCCTTGAGTTTACTTATCACAAGTTGGAAGGTACCGGAGCCGATGAAAAAGTTGTAGTCAGCGATCCCGTGAATGTAATCGTTGAACCGACCGGCTGGATCACTCGAAGCAATGCCAAACAGAACTTCGGCATCAAGCATCTTATGAACGGCAACTCTACATCCTCTTACTTCGCAAGTGCCGCACACTTTAATCAAGGCGTCCGTTCTTTCTGGGCTTCGACTTCTTCTTATCATGACATCGAACTTTTCACTCCCGCAACAGATCTCAATCAAAAGAACTTCAAGGATGAAAAGAACAAGCCTATGGTTAAATATCTCTTTGCCAACACCAATGACCCCTTCCTTGAAGGTGAAGAAGGTGACGGCGTTGATTCTTACCGCGGCGAAGTAAACTTTGCCCGCAGCTTCGCAACCAAGATTCTGATCGGCGTAAACCTTTACACAGTACCTGCCGGAGAAAAAACTGTAGCTGAAGATAACACCCCCGCTCAACTGATGCTCTGGGCCGGCAACTATTACACTCCTGACGCCCTCTGTAAAGTTCTTGAAGACAGCAAGCTGACTGCCGCCGAGAAAGCTGAAGGTTGGGTAATCTGCTACGGCCGTGCTCAGACCCGTACCCAAAACGTAGGTCACTGCAACGTTAGATTCTTTAAGTCGAAAACTAAAGCTCATTCTCGTAAGGACGTAACTGACAACACCGGTAAGGTTCCCGCCACCAACCAGAACTCTTTCGTTCCCTTCGAAACAAAAGATAACGTTCCCGCCGCACTCTATTGGAACGGTATGGGTTACTACATCCTTAACATTGACAATAACCTGAAATGCACCAAGGTTGGTCATGATTTCGAAGGCAAGCCCATGTATGGCGTAGTCCGCAACACAGTTTACGCTTACGACATCGTCTACTTCGTAGGTCTCGGCACCCCCATCACCAACCCCAACATTCCTACCGAGCCCGAGAACCCCGCAGAATCAGACGGCTACGTAGCTGCTAAGCTCAACGTGCTTGACTGGCGTGTGATCACCAACCTGACTACACTGCAGTAATCCCGCTCAAAAAAACATAAACACCTTATAAGTTTGTCCTACGGGGGCGTCGGTCCCTATCGGCGCCCCCACACGGACCGACTTTCAAAACAAGCCAAAACCAATTTCCATTTTCCCATTCTTTTACAAACGATTGATGATGAAACTTAAGCATATACTTCTTGCCGCTGTCGCCGCTATGGGCTTCACCTCCTGTGGACTCATTAACGATGAGAGCGATTGCGTGGAGTCGGCCAACATTTTTGAATTCAGCTACACCAAGAATCTGAAGTTCGCCGATGCTTTCCGTGCTGAAGTCAAGTCCGTAACCCTGTTAGGATTTGATAAATCCGGCACTCTTGTCTACGCCCAGCGTGCGCGTCAGTCGGAGATGGGACCGGAAGGCAATCAGATGGCCGTCAATCTCGCGCCCGGAGAATATGATTTCCTGGTGTGGGCCGGCGACTATGATGACCACTTTGATATTGCATCCGCCAAAATCGGCGAAAGCAAACTGACAGATTTCACCTGTCGACTGCTGACAGATGATTCCCACCCCGACTCTCCATCTGCACCCGAGACTCACGGCCACAGCGCAAAACCGCTGGAACACCTCTTCCACGCCCTTGTGAGCCTGAATCTCACCTATGCCTCTCCCTCCAATCCGAACATCCACAAAATCGACCTCACCAAGGATACCAACTCAATACGCGTGATGCTTCAGCAGCAGAGCGCACAATCAGAGCTTACCGCCGACGATTTCATCTTTGAAATCACAGACCGCAACGCTCACCTTAATCATGACAACTCAATGCACTCGGACAAGACCAAGGGCCATGTAATGTATCACCCCTGGCATCTGGCCGAAGGCTCCACCGAATATGAAACCGATTCACGCGCCGATGCTACCGGTCGAATCAACGTGGTACTGGCCGAGCTGACAACCAGCCGTCTCCACCCCTCGAACAACACGATCCTGACCGTGCGCAAACGCGACACCGGCAAGCTCCTCTTCTCAATCCCCTTGCAAAAGTATTCTCTGATGATTCGTAATCAGGCTTTCGCATCGATGTCCGACGAAGAGTATCTTGACCGCCAGGACAACTTCTCACTGACATTCATCCTCGATGAGAATCAACAGTGGACCTCAGTGAAAATCAATGTTCTTGACTGGCGCGTGATTTACAATAACACCGACCTCCATTAACTGACAAACAATGATAGTTCAAAACGTTCATAACATACTGACCGGCCTGACCCGAAAACTCAGTCGTCTGCCTTTGGCCGTGGCGACCACCATGCTTTTGGTCGGACTCTCAGCCTGTGACGACAAGAACGAGCCCATACCTTCCAAGCCAAAACTGCCAGAAGGAAAGACATTCCTCTCAGTCGTCGTAACCTCAGACTCCCCTTCTGCCCGTGGCGGCGAATGGGGCGGTCCGACGTGGGGCGACGAATATAATAGCGAAGCCGGCAATGACTTCGAGAAAAAAATTCGCCAGGACAGAGTCCATGTTGCCTTACTCAAAGCTGACGGCACCCCAATCGGATACAACGAGAACGGTGTCCCTTTAGGTAACTATTATACCGGTGACATAGGCGATGACATCATGATTCTCCCAATGCCGGGACACGAAAACACTTTCTATGTCTACTTTGACGTCTCCAACCTTAACCTGATCAAAGGCAATGAGTACGTTCTCGCTGTCACAGCAAACTATACCAACAATTCCCAACCCGCCATTTCCCGAATCTCTGACACCACTTTCCGTATGGATTCTCTCATCAACCATAAGGCCGGTGAAATCGTAGACCCGACGGAGTATTACAAGGGGAGTCTCCCGATGTTTGGCGTCATGCGCTGGAATTATGGTACCCTTGAAGCGAAGGACGGCTACTTTGATACCTCTACGATAGGTACCGTACAAATGTTGCGTTCCGTATGCAAGATTGAAGTCTTATTACCGACGGAAGAACAATCAGCAATTGCGCCTTTTCTGGAATTTAATGACGAAAACAAACCTCACCTCGCCTTTGTCAGCGGTAAACACCTTAATAAAACCGGATACATAACGCCCAAAAAGGAAAAATGGCTTAATACGGCCATTAAACAGACCACAAACATTAAATTTACAGACTCATATAACGCAAGAGTGGACCGCTGGACCTCCGCCGATGCCAACGTCCCGCATCTTTACCTTCCCGCCACCATCAAAAATGAAGAAGGTAAAACGATGGGGTACTACATTTACCTCCCTGAGGCAAGCGGACATAGCATGGAGCCTTATGAGGACGCCCTGCGCCTGAATGTCAGCGTCAAATATACTCCGGAAGGAGACACCGACCGAACACGTATCGTCACCGGTACCCTCTTCCCGTCTATTCCCTATGACGAAGAAAACCAACGCTATCCTGACGACACCAATTATAATGACTGGAGACTCTATCGCAACCATATCTATCGCTTCACGATTAAAGCGGTTGCCAACGAAACCTCGCTTGATTATAACGTTTCCGTAACCGGGGATAAGACAATTAATGTACCCGACTTTGAATGATCTGAAACGACATGAAAATAAAACATCTCACCATATCATTACTCATCATGCTGCCGGCGCTCGCAGCCCTCTGTGGCTTGGGCTCCTGCACGGATGACTATTTATATAACAGCGTCAAAGGCGGACTTGAGCCCGGCATCCCTGTGGAAATCAGCCTGGGACTCCAAGTTCCGGAAGCTGACGACGCTGTCGTCGGCGGTTCGCGTGCCTCTACCGACACCGAGACAGACCGCACAGTCTATGACCTCTATCTCTTCATCTTTGACCAAGAAAACAACAAACTAAAGTCAAAATATTACTTCCCGCAAATCAACTCGGCGGCCAATACGGCATGTGACCCCGCATATAGCTCTACGGGCTCTGCCGCTGTGCTCCGCAAAAGGGACGGTAACAGCAAGACCTCCGGTATCATCGAGAAGATCCATACCACAACGGGACCTTCCCGTATTGTCGGCGTAGCCAACTGTAACCGAAAGGGTTCGGCTATGATTCTGGAGAAACTCAGCAAGGTTGAGACGGTTCAGGATTTGCGTGACATCATGGTATCCACCTATACTGACTTCGAGGGCACCAAGCTTTCAGACTTCGAGCAGCCTCTTACCGTCATGAGCGGTTATTACTGTGACAACAACGAAGAACATAACGCCCAACATCTTACCACTCCCTGTGACTTCGTTTCCGATATCTCTGACGATAAAACCAATAATCACAAAGGTTACGTCAATATCAACAAAGAGAAACTTGGCGGCACGCTTTGGCTCACTCCACTGCAATCAAGGGTGAAATTCATCGTGCTCAGCGAAGGACAGAAAGACCCTGATGGAATAATTCCCCCGGGTAAATTTGAACTTTCCAGCTGGCAGGTATATAACCTTCCGGGTAAAACGCCCCTGTTCTGCCGTGGTTACAGTGACGAACAGGAGCCTCTGGAACCAAATCCATTGAAAACTCTTGCAATCACCCGTTTTGACACGGATGATGAGGTAGTGAAGGACGAACTTCCCGCCGCCGAGACTTATGACGGAATCTTCGGCTTCAACTTCTTTGCAGCCGACAATCACCCCGGTCGGGGCAACGCCGAAAACATCAAGAATTACGGCGACCGCGCCCGTTGGACAGGCGATGATTATTCCAACCCTACCCCTCCGGATCAGAAGCATTACACCAATGCTCCGGCGGGCGCTACCTATGTAGTGCTCCGCGGCACTTATTCCGGCGCATCATATGTAACTGAGGATGGCAGCGACACACCTGTGCTCAAAAACGTCACAGGTGACGTCACCTATACTATTTTCCTGGGACATAATTCCGGCTCGGGAGAAGGAGCTGATAATACTGACTTCAACACCTATCGCAACTATAACTATACTTACATAGTTAGAGTAACCGGTGTTAACAAAATCACTGTTGAAGTCAATAAAGACATTGAGGATCGCCCTGATGCCGAAGGTGACATTATTACCTCGACAGAAAGCAACGTCACTCTTGACGCCCACTATGAACAGCGCGTGGTTGCAATTAAAAAGCAAAACATCATTGACGCTATCAAGGCTGATAACTTCCAGGTCAGCGTCACTGTACCCGTGTTCAATGTTAACCGCCGTGCTTACAAATATAACAAAGATGCTGAAGACCCCTGGGCCGATATTAATAATGCTCTTCCTTATATGGAATGGCTGGAATTCTACGAGCATAAACCCGATGAAGTAAACCGCAAATACATCTACTATACGGATGCACGCGGCAACGGGACCCAAAAGCAGACTTTGGATGTCAAGAAATTCATGCAGCGCCTTCTTGAGTATTCTGAAGACGAGACAGCTCCTGAGGAACTGACATTCACCGTCTTCTTCGATGAGTATCTATATGATACTAACCCCGGCACCGGTCAAACCATTGTATGGCAAGATCTATTGCGCAACGGCCAGTCTCGCCGATTCACCATGCTGGGCACCTCAAAATACTCTTCTGACCATAACAGCTCCTACACCACCTCAGGTACCACCTTCGTTCAGCGATGCATGCAGACCATCTACGACGTAGACATGGCCGGCCTTGAACGCGGCTGGGCTACCGAAGTAATTGAGGAAGACCTATTTGGAGCCGGAATCGTAGGTATTCCTAGAGGCACCTTCAGTAAGGAGCCCATAGTTCAATATAATAAGTCCACATTAGCATCTCAAGCCACTAAATTCGGTCGTCAGAACTGCTGGCGTACTCAATGCGGACCCGGCGAACGCCTCTGGAACTATAAAAATCTAATCGGCATAGATGGATATCTAACAAAACCTAACGTAGAAAATGCTCCTGACGAAACAAATCTGATGTCAGTCTGCACGCAACGTAACCGTGACCTTAATGGTAACGGCAAGATTGACCGTGAGGAGCTTAGATGGTATGTCCCCTCTCTTGAGCAAATGCAGCTACTTTACATTGGATATGGTGCGTTGACCGACGACGTTCAGCTTTACAATGCTCAACGCGAACGCCAGGCCGGAAAAGTTACAGCCGCAACCTATGAATCTCGTCACTATCTGACGTCAAGTGTTAACTTGGTGTGGGCCGAGGAAGGTGTATCTTTTAGTGGATTATCACTCGGGCAAACCGACCCGACCAAATGGGACTATAACGAGCGGTTCTACGTCAGATGTGCCCGTTCGGTCGGCACCAGTGGTGACCATGAAAAAGATGTACCGTGGGATCTCAATCTGGATAAGTTCTCCCAGTTTCAATTTGAATCAATCTTCGAATACACCCCATACGCAAAAGAAACCATAGAGACTGACGAAGGACAGGTTTCGAAATTCAAGAATCATAAACGCGGACGCATAACGATGCGCTACCTTAACCCTCAGTCGCTCATCAATGTGCCCCGTTTCACCGAAACGCCAGGCCGAGTTCATTCTTTCTCGGAAAATAACTTCCCGACCTTCCAGTTTGAGATTGCCGATACGGTAATTACCATTGACGAAACTAAAGAAACGTTATTCGCCACCCAGGGCGAAATGGAGACCTTGTTTACGAATCTTGCAAATGAACCGGACTTCTCGCCATGTAACATCATCGGTCCGGGTTGGCGTCTCCCAACCATTACAGAACTAACCGTAATACAATGGGCTTGGAACCAAAACTGGGCAGCCAATGCTAACATATCGCAAGACTTTGTCAATGATCCCGTCTTTAAGCAAAAATTTCCCAATATGACCGCTGATAATATCAACAACTATATTTGGCATGCTTTTGTCGGCACTAACGAGAGTGTCAACCTATTGTCAAGAACACAATACTATTATAGATTTGTCGGCGCAAATGGGTTGCACCCCACTTTTAATAATAGAGTAAGAACATACCATGTGTATGAAAAGACCGGCGGTTCAGGAAAATTCTCCATTGATAGCCGAGACTTAAGTACACACTCCCATAACATGGCAATTCGTTGCGTAAGATCTTATACAGCCGCTCAAGCAAATGCACCTGCTCAATCACCTGCTTCCTCTCGCGCTACTGTTAAACGCAAGTTGCGCAAAAGATAATACCACTCAGGCCTCAGCTCCGGCTGAGGACTATCCGTTGCCCTCCGTGTCGACCTCCGTCAAGGATCCTCACGAGAGGGCTTCCATTATTTGCGCCCACTTTTGGGAGAACGCAGTCTTTCCCGGTACCGACGTCCCGGTTGATTCGGTAAGTCCGGACCTTGAACAAGCCATGGCTAATTTTGCAGCCATCGCCGCAATGGCCTCGGAGCCTGATTCCGTCAGTCTCGGGGTCAGACAAATGATCTTCAAAGGCGGCATTGACCGCGTTATGCCCCTCGCTGAGCGATATCTCTATGACCCAAACTCACCGGTACGTTCAGAGGAGACATTTTTGCTCTTCCTGGAGGCAGCTCCACAATGGGAACGCACGGACCTCCTCCTACCCCAAGTGCTCAAAAACCGAGTAGGCTCCGCTGCCGCTGACTTTCCCTTCATTGACTCTCAAGGGAATCGCAGCTCCCTCCATGAATTCCTGAAACAACACGGGGAAACGTTCGTCTACTTTTTTGACTCGGAATGTAACGTCTGCAAGGATCTTATTCCAGTTGCCAGCGAAGCCTCGCAAGGACTCCCCGTTCTTGCTGTCTGCCCCGAAGCAAACGCCAAGGACTTCAATGAGGTCCTGACGCTATTTCCGAAGGATTGGACCGTGGTCCGCGACCTCGGAGAAATAGACGATAACGAACTCTTCATCTTCCCTGCCCTACCAAGCGTCTACGTTCTCTCCCCCTCTGCTGAAGTCATCGCCAAAGACCTTCCCCTCTGATTCTCTTTCGTCTGAATTGCTGTGTTGCTGGTCAAAAAGGGAAATTGAGGGTTAAATGTGGTTAAAAAGTCGTATTTCCATTTTTCTATCTCCCGCAAATTGTTTAAATTTGCAGTGATTTTTACTCACGTTAAGGCAAAAAAGATACGTTAAAACCATATTTATGAAGAGAATTCTCCAAGCAACAGCTGCGTCATTCGGACTTGCAGCCCTCGCGACCCTCTCCGGTTGCGGAAAATCAGATCAGGCCGCCCAGATGGCAGCCATGATGAATCAGGATCCCACTCTGGCCGTGATGACCGTAGAGCCCTCAAACATTGAGCTTGAAAGCCAATATCCAGCAACCATCAAAGGTAAAACCGACATTGACGTGCGCCCGCTCATAAGCGGCACCATCACCGCCGTCCACGTTGACGAAGGCGCCCACGTCTCGAAAGGCCAGCTCCTCTTCACCATTGATCAGGTACCCTATCAAGCCGCCGTATCCCAGGCTGAAGCCTCGGTTAACGTAGCCAAAACTGCAGTGCAGACCGCTCAGATTTCCGTAGAGAG
This sequence comes from uncultured Porphyromonadaceae bacterium, assembly GCA_947176925.1. Classification (GTDB taxonomy): domain Bacteria; phylum Bacteroidota; class Bacteroidia; order Bacteroidales; family Muribaculaceae; genus UBA3263. The sequence goes on along the minus strand of CAMWSN010000014.1, from coordinate 9,455 downwards.
CAACCGCGCTCTCCGAGCCAAGAACATCATCAGTGAGCACGCAATGCAAATCTCAGAAAATCAACTCGCCCAGGCCAAGAGCCAGCTCGCTCAGGCCGAAGCCGGACTCGTCAACGCCAAAAAGAACCTGAGCTACACTCAGGTGACCGCCCCCTCGTCGGGCGTGGTCGGCTCAATTCCCTTGCGCGTCGGAGCCTTAGCTTCTCCCTCCGGTCCGGCCCTGACCACCGTCAGCGATAATTCTCAAGTCTATGCATACTTCTCGCTGACCGAACGCCAGATTCTTGACATGACCGAAGGTGGCGCCAAGAGCCTCAATGCCGCCATCGCCGCCATGCCCCCCGTTCAGCTCAAGCTCGCTAACGGCGCCATCTATCCCCAGGAAGGTAAGGTAGCCACGGTCAGCGGCGTCATTGACGCTTCAACCGGTGCATCAACCGTGCGCGCCCTCTTTGACAATGCCAACGGAGTTCTTCGCTCCGGCTCTACCGGCACCGTGATTATCCCCGAAATGTTTACCGATGTAATCGTAGTGCCCCAGACCGCTACGGGCGAAATTCAGGGCAACAAATACGTCATGACCGTCGATAAGGACAACGTGCTCCACCAGCAGATTATCCAGATCGCCCCGCTTCAGGACGGCAAAAACTACGTAGTCACCGAAGGCCTCACTGCCGGCGACCGCATCGTGACCGAAGGCATCGGCACGAAAGCACGCAACGGTATAACCATCAACATTGCTGAATAAGACATGAAATTAGACAGATTTATTAACCGCCCGGTCTTATCGACGGTTATCTCAATCTTCATTGTGTTGTTAGGCCTAATCGGACTCGTATCACTGCCTATCACGCAATTTCCTGACATAGCACCGCCCACCATCTCCGTCTCCACGCAATATCCGGGCGCCAACGCCCAGGCCGTACTTAACTCGGTGATCGCCCCGCTTGAAGAGTCAATCAACGGCGCCGAAGGCATGACCTACATGGAATCGAGCGCCACCTCCAACGGTTCGGCCACCATCACGGTCAACTTCGAACAAGGATTTGACCCGAACATGGCCGCTGTCGACGTCCAGAACCGTGTGGCCAAGGCCACGAACCTTCTGCCGGCAGAAGTGGTTCAGGTGGGCGTCACCACCCAGAAGCGTCAGAGCTCCATGCTTGTCGGTATCGCCCTGTTTGACACCACCGGAGTATACTCTCAGGAGTTCCTTGACAACTACATGAAGATCAACGTCGTGCCCCAGCTCCAGCGTGTATCGGGCGTGGGCGATGTCATGTGTATGGCTGCCGACTACTCCATGCGAATCTGGCTCAAACCCGACGTGATGGCTCAATATGGACTGGTGCCTACCGACATATCAGCTGCCATAGCCGAACAGAACGTTGAAGCCGCCCCCGGTACTTTCGGTGCTCAAGGCGACCAGTCATTCGAATACACGATGCGCTACAAAGGCCGCCTCGTGACCCCCGAAGAGTTTGAGAACATCGTGGTTCGCGCTTCGTCAAACGGCGATGTGCTTTATCTGAAAGACGTTGCCGACGTTGAACTCGGCCGTGTGACCTACGGATTCCGCAACATGCTCAACGGCTATCCGTCATCATTCGCCATGGTCTTCCAGACCGCCGGTTCAAACGCCACCCAGATTATTAATGACTGTCTGGCCGAAGTAGACAAAATGAAGGCGGACCTTCCTGCCGGTCTTGACTTCGCCATACCGATGAACAACAATGACTTCCTCTACGCGTCGATCCATCATGTGATCCAGACCCTTATCGAAGCCTTCATCCTGGTGTTCCTCGTGACCTACCTGTTTCTTCAGGACATCCGCTCGACTATTATTCCCGCCATCGCCATCCCCGTGGCCCTTATCGGCACGTTCTTCCTGATGAACCTCATCGGGTTCTCCGTTAACCTTATCACCCTCTCGGCCCTTGTCTTGGCTATCGCCATTGTGGTCGATGACGCCATAGTCGTCGTCGAGGCGGTCCATGCGAAACTTGATGTCGGCTATAAGTCGGCACGCAAGGCAGCCATCGATGCCATGTCGGAAATCGGCGGAGCCATCATCTCGATTACTCTTGTAATGATGCTTGTGTTCATCCCCGTGTCATTCATGAGCGGAACCGCCGGCGTCTTCTACCGTCAATTCGGTCTGACCATGGCCATCGCTATCGGCTTCTCAGCCATTAACGCCTTGACCCTCTCTCCGGCGCTTTGTGCCGTCTTCCTAAAACCTCATAAAGAGGAAGCAGACGCAACGACCGCCCCTCTCGGCGCCCGCATGAAGGCAAACATTGCTGATTCGGCTAAGAAAACCGGCTCCCGCTTCGTCTTCCCCGCATGGGTCACCACCCTTCTGCTGCTCGCCACCATAGTCTTCATGGTTATCGGATGGTTTGACTTCGAAAACGTCACCGAAAGCCTCATTGCATGCGTCGTAGCCATCTTTGCCCTTATCGGCCTATTCTCCCGCCGATTCAAGGACGCTTTCGAACATTCCTTCGAGCGTCTCAGCGTCGGCTATCGTGCCGTGTCAAACTTCTTCATGCGCCATAAGATTACGTCATTCATCTCCGTAATCATCAGCATCGGTCTCCTCGTTTGGCTTATGCAGTCCACCCCGACCGAACTCGTGCCCGCCGAAGATACCGGTACGATATTCTGTATGGTCGACATGCCTCCGGGCACCTCTCAGGAACGCACCATCGAGACCATGAACCAAGTGCAGGGCATCCTCTCTCAGATTCCCGCTATCGAATATGCCCAGCAAATTGTCGGCTACTCATTTACCGCCGGCCAGGGTTCAACTTACGGTACCTTCATCATCAAGCTCAAAAACTGGAGTCAACGCTCCAAGAATGAGAGCGCCCAAGCCATCATCGGCCAGATCTACGGCGCGACTTCCAAAGTCATCCAGGATGGTCGCGTAGTGGCCTTCGCGCCGCCTATGATTCCCGGTTTCGGTGTGACCAACGGTTTCGAGCTCAAGATGCAGGACCGCACCGGCGGCGACATCAACGAGTTCTATGCCATAGTCCAGAACTTCCTTGGCGAGCTCAACCAGCGCCCCGAAATCCAGCAGGCATACACCACGTTTAACCCCACCTTCCCGCAATATAAGATTGATATTGATGCGGCCAAAGCCAAGCAGGCCGGCCTCAGCCCAAGCCAGATTCTCTCTGCCCTCCAGGGCTATTATGGCGGCATGTACGTCTCCAACTTCAACCGCTTCGGTAAGATTTATCGCGTTATGATGCAGGCTAACCCTGAAAGCCGCGTGAGCCCCGAAACGCTTGAAAGCATCAAGGTGCGCAACGCCATGACCGGCGAGATGGCCTCCGTCAGCAACTTCCTAACCCTCCAGCGAATTTATGCGCCTGACTTGCTGAACCGCTTCAATATGTTCACGTCAATCTCCGTGACCGGTCAGCCCGCTCCCGGATTCTCGTCCGGTCAGGCTCTGGAAGCAATCGCCCAAGTGGCAGCCCAGACCCTCCCCCAGGGCTACGGCTACGAATACTCAGGTATTACCCGTCAGCAAGCCAATCAGGGTTCGAACTCCACTGCCATCATCTTCGGCCTCTGCCTGCTGTTCGTCTACCTGCTTCTCTCGGCCCAGTATGAAAGCTACATCGTCCCCTTCGCCGTAATCCTCTCGATTCCGTTCGGTCTGATGGGTTCATTTGTCTTCGCCAAGATTTTCGACGTGGCCAATAGTATCTACTTCCAGATTGCGCTGATTATGCTTATCGGCCTCTTGGCCAAAAACGCCATCCTTATCGTTGAGTTCGCCCTTGAACGCCGTCGAACCGGCATGAGCATCATCAATGCCGCGATTCAAGGTGCCTGCGCCCGTCTGCGTGCAATCCTGATGACCTCTATCGCCCTGATCATAGGTCTTTTGCCGCTGATGTTCTCAACCGGCGTAGGCGCTGTCGGCAACCGCGCGCTCGGTACCGGCTCAATCGGCGGTATGCTTATCGGCATGATTCTCCAGCTGCTCTTCGTGCCCGCCCTCTTCGTGATTTTCCAGAAGATTCAGGAAAAGATTTCTCCGCTGAAATGGGAAGACACCAACAATGCCGGAATCGGAGCTGAAATCGAACAATACTCACGCTAAAAAAGTACCCCAAAACAGAACCTCAATATAAACAATGACAATCTCAAATAAATTAGCATCCGGAATCTTGGCAGCGGCCTTCGCTGTCGCTGCCACCGGCTGTCATATCTACCAGAAATTCGAGATGCCCGACTCGACGGCCCTCACTCGCGAATATGTCGAGGCCAAGGCTGCCGAGGTTGACTCTACGTCGTTAGGTGCCCTCCCCTGGCAGCAGGTATTCACGGACCCCATGCTGACCGACCTCATCAATCAGGCCCTTGAAAACAATACCGACCTCAAAAACGCCAAGCTCAACATTGACGTGGCCCACGCCAATATGCTCGGCGCACGCCTGAGCTATCTCCCCTCAGTGGCCTTGGCCCCTCAGGGCGGCAACAGCGCCACTAACCTTCCCGGCGGCGGATGGAGCAACAAAAACTGGACCTACAATATCCCCCTTTCCGTAAGCTGGGAAATCGACGTATTCGGCAAGACCCTTAACACCAAGCGCTCAGCCGAGACGGCCTACGAAATGTCAAAAGACTATGAGCAGGCTGTACGCTCTCAGATTATTGGCGGAGTGGCCAACTGTTATTATGCTATCTCCACCCTCGCCGCTCAGCTCGAACTGCAAAAAGAAACGGCTAAGATTTGGTCGGAAAGCATCGAGACCATGAAAGCGATGAAGGAAGCCGGAATGACCACTGAAGCCGCCGTAGTTCAGTCCACGGCTCAGTATTATTCCATCCTTGCGTCAATCTCTGACCTGGAAACAAGTCTTGAGCAGGCCAATACTACCCTTTCGCTGCTCGTCGGCCAAATGCCTCAATCATGGCCCATACAGCCGGCTCTCTCCGTGACTCTCCCCGCCGAATTCAATGCAGGAGTGCCTATGGTGGCCTTGGCAAACCGTCCCGACGTTCGCGCCCAGGAGCGCCAGCTCGCAATCGCTTACTACACGACCAACTCGGCCCGTGCCGCTTTCTATCCCTCACTCTCAATCTCGGCCAACGGCGGATTTACCAATTCCTTGGGCACGATGATTTTCAATCCCGGAAAATGGTTCGTGAACCTTGCCGGACAGCTCACTGCTCCACTCTTTGCCCGCGGCCAGAACATTGCCCGCCTCAAAGCCTCCAAGGCTCAACAGGAGCAGGCGCTTAACACTTTTGAATATACCGTCATGAAAGCCGCCGGCGACGTCAGCAACGCACTGACCGCATACGAAAACGTCCGCTCAAAGGAAGAAATGCTGCGTAAGCAGGTGGACTGCATGACCCAGGCCGTTGACATCACCGAAACGCTCTTTACCAATAGCGCCACGAACTATAACACGACCTATCTTGAAGTTCTAACGGCCCAACAAAACCTCCTCGGGACCCAAATGGGCCTTCTCAACTGCGCCCTTGCCCGCTCTCAGGCCGTAGTCAACCTCTACCAGTCACTTGGCGGAGGCGGGGGTAAGTAAAAAAAATAAAAGTGCAAAATGCAACTTAAATGAAAAACTTAAAATAGAGTACCATGATCAGTCCGCTCGCTCACGTTGACCCCTCCGCAAAAATCGGAGAAAACGTCACCATACATCCGTTTGCTTATGTCGACGCTGACACCGTTATCGGTGACAACACCGTCATTATGCCATACGCAAGCATTATTTCCGGAACTACCATCGGACGAAACTGCAAGATCTACCAGGGCGCGATTGTCGGCGCCGACCCTCAGGACTTCCGCTGGAAAGGCGAAAAGACCACCTGCACTGTCGGCGATGACACGACTATTCGCGAACACGTAATCATCAACCGTGGTATCAATCCGGAGCTCGGCACCAAAATCGGCTCGCTCTGTTTCATCATGGCCAAATCACACATCGGCCATGATACGGTCATTGAAGACAAAGTCGTCATCGGCAACGGGGCTACCCTGGCCGGCGACGTAAAGGTCGGGACCTGCTCGATTCTTTCGTCAAACGTTATTCTCCATGAACGTAGCCAGGTTGGCAACTGGGTAGTCATCAAGGGTGGCTGCCGCATCGGCAACAACGTTCCCCCCTTCGTCATCATTGCTCATAATCCGGCGACTTTCTTCGGCGTAAACGCCTGGATCATGAAGAAAAACGGCTATACCGACGACGAAATCGATGACATAGCCAAGGCCTATCGCCATCTCTATCAGAGCAGTACCTCGGTTTTCAACGCCCTCAAGCGCATTGAGGCCGACGTCAATCCCTCCGAACATCGCGACATGATTACTGACTTTATCCGCGCAAATAATCTCCGAGTTGTCGGTGCAATGACCAATGACACCGAAGATTAATCTACGAACAATTTTGAAATACGTAGTCCCGCCGATTATTACGGTGGGACTTTGCATTTTTCTCTATCGCGGCGTCAGGTGGAGCGACGTGGCAGACGGTCTTAGCAGTTGTAACTTTCTTTTGCTCAGCCTATTCCTGCTTTTAAACGTTGGTGCCATGATTGCCCGCGCCCTGCGCTGGCGGCTACAACTGAGAGCAATGGGGCTGAATCCCGGATTCGGCGACATGTTACGCTCGATTTTCGGCACTTACGCCGTCAACCTGATTTTCCCGCGCTTAGGCGAGGTCTGGCGTTGCACATATATCGCCAAGGCCACTTGCAGCTCGTTCAGCGGAGTCTTCGGTTCAATGATTGCCGACCGCCTGGCCGATACGCTGGTCATCCTGCTGATGAGCGTGCTGACCTTCATGTTTGCTGCGCCCGCCATGGCTGAATTTGCCGCCGAATCAGACCTCATTCAGCGCGCCGCCTCAGTCCTCTCGTCGCCCTGGATACTTATGTTTCTGCTGTTGCTTTTCGTATTCTGTATACTCTGCATCTTCTCTCCGGGACGCATTTTTGTGCGCGTAAGGGAGTTTGTGCGCAACATGTGGAGCGGATTCATGGCCCTGTTTACGATGCAACGCGGCCAAGGCCAATGGCTTCTGCTGACCGCCATGATCTGGGTAGGCTACGGCGGGGGAATGTTCTGTTCGCTTTACGCCTTTCCACCGACTGCGGCGCTCATGGCCGACCATGGATTCCTCTGCGGACTGCTGACCTTTGTCTTCGGCTCACTGGCCATGGCTATTCCCTCAAATGGCGGCATCGGTCCGTGGCAGGCCTCCGTGATGCTCAGCCTCTGTGGAATCTACGCCATGGACCCGACGACGGCCCTCACCTTCGCCACTATCAACGTAGCCTTCTCAACCCTGCTGACCATAACCCTCGGCCTCTACACCTTCGCCATTCCCCAAAGAAAATACGACATGTCTGCGTAGATTTAACCTTTATCCTTGCAATATTTGTTATATTGACAAAAAAATTATATCTTTGCAGAGTCTATAATGAAAATTGCAGTTGACATAAAAGAAAAAATAAAAAGATGCTTGCAGCGAGTGGCTCCGGATGCGAGTATCCTGCTCTATGGCTCTCAGGCCAGGGGAGACGCACGGGCAGATTCTGATATTGACCTTCTTATTCTGCTACCCGATTCACTCTCTCCCGCTGAGTTTGTCAGACGAAAACTTGATATCTCAGGGCATATCTATGATCTTTCGCTTGAGTTGGGAAAAGAAATTTCGCCGCTGATTCTTGTACCCAAAGTTTTCTATGCCCGCCGAACTCCTTTTACAGAGAACGTATTACTTGACGGAATTGCAATATGATACACCGATTAGATTCCGGGTCAAATACTGACCTGATAAACTATCGCCTACACCGAGCCGTGGAAACCTTGGAGGAAGCAGATTATAATTCACGAGGCGGGTACTACAATGCTGCTGTAAATCGATTATATTATGCATGCTATTATTCGGCATCTGCCCTGATGTTACACTCTAACCTTGAGGCGTCATCTCATAAGGGTATCAAGACAATGTTAGGCTTAAATTTCATCAAGCCAGGCATTTTTGATCAAAAATACGGACGAATTTATCAGCAACTATTTGAAAACAGACAATCAGGTGACTACGAAGACTTCGTTTATTGTGATAAAGAACTGTTTGACTCACTCCGACCACAAGCAGAAGACTTCATAAATACAATTACCGAATATATAAAACTATCCTCCTGAGTGGAAGCCTGCTGAGGGTTAGCCTCGGGGGCTGTTTAATCACACCGCAGATTTACTGCTGATTTTTGTTGAAAAATTTGCAAATATCTGAAACATTGATTACATTTGCAACACTACAACCCAAACTTATAAAACCCAAACGTTTGAATACCAACTAATTACCTCTCCCCGACGGCGAAATAAGACGCTGACATCCGTTAGCGTCCGGGGCCATATTAGTTTTTATTCAATCCCAAATACGAGGCACTATAGGTTCACGACCGAACCTGTCGTGCCTCGTTGCGTCTTAACCCGATCATCTATTTTGTCTGAACAGGAAGAAATAAAGTTGTTTGATAGGATCGGTGATGGAATCCGTGAGGCCCAAAGGCGTCTTTATGAACGTAAGGCCATGTTAGGTGAGTAAGTGGTGCTGATAGCGATGGCGTACCCTATGAGATTCCTGCTCAAGAAGCCCTACGGCGCTATTTTTAGGTCTCACCCATGTCATTGAACTTTTTTTGGGGCACGGGTGTTCTTATGGTAGAAACTTAATATCAACTATACTACTGTCATGAATAAGAAATCTACTAAAATCTGGTTGGCCGTCGGAGCCATCGTACTCATCATTTTGCTTCTTGTTTGGCTTGAAGGTGCTTTTTTAGCAGGCGATACTGACGTAAGTGCTTGCGCCACTCTTGCATCTTCCGTTTTAAATGCGTAAATTTGCACATCAAAAGAAACGCAAAAAAATCATACCAAGCAAACAATTAATGGAAACTAACGAACAACTCCTTAAGGAAGTCCGCGCCAAAGCCACCGAATGGCTTAGCGACGGATATGACGAACCGACCCGCGCCGAAGTCAAGCGCATGCTCGACGCCGAAGATCCCACTGAGCTTATCGAGTCCTTCTATAAGGACCTGGAATTCGGCACCGGCGGCCTGCGCGGAATCATGGGCGTCGGCACCAACCGCATGAACCGCTATACCGTAGGCGCCGCCACTCAGGGCCTGGCCAACTATCTTAACGAGACTTTTGCCGAGCTGCCTGAAATCAAGGTTGCCGTGGGCCATGACGTGCGCAACAACTCACGCGAATTCGCCGAAATCGTGGCCGACGTTTTCTCGGCCAACGGCATCACGGTGTACCTCTTTGACTCTTTCCGCCCCACTCCGGAGCTGAGCTTCGCCATTCGCGAACTGGGCTGTCAGAGCGGCGTGAACATCACCGCCAGCCATAACCCCAAGGAATATAACGGCTACAAGGCATACTGGGC
>CAMWSN010000013.1 GCA_947176925.1 uncultured Porphyromonadaceae bacterium | reverse complement strand
TTTTGCGTATATAGACATAAAAAACTAAAAACTAATAATAAAAATATATGGAAAAATTATCGTTTCATCCAATAGGACTGAAAAATGTCACAGCAACGTTGATTTTGATAGCCTACTTTTTGCTATCATTAACTGAAGTTTTCTGTAATGCACTGCACGACTCGGTACTGTTGGATCACTATTATTGGAACGCTGAGTCCAGGGCTGAAGAAGCAGCATTATATTCCGCGATTGCGGGGCTGATAAGTCTTGTTCCGTTGTATTTTATTTTTTCGTGGATCCGAAAATCTATAAATGACACTATGCTGTCCGGTTGGGTTAACTTCTTATATTATGCTTACGTTGCCGTTTCGGTGATGTCGTTTATTGTATCTATATCGGAAACAGATATATCAGAAATGGACCAACCGGCGATAATCTCACTTGTTATGGGGGTGGTAATAATCGTGTTTAACATCATTATAGCGGTAAGATGTATTTCGAAAGGAGATAGCGCGGTAAAGGGCTTTGGATGGCTTTCCTTATTCGTTGGTTTTTTGATTCCTTTAGTGTTGGAGGTAGTATTATCAAGTTTGGAGATACGTTTATCAACGGATGGAGTAAAATTAATATTTATAATAGTTTCAATAATAACTGTATGTGACGTATATCCTTACTTCTATCTTAAAAACAAAATAGTTGGCGCATCGGAAGTTAAGACTGTTGCAGAGACTGTAGTTGGTAATACGGAAGTTAAAAATGATGCAAAGACTGCTGAGAATCAAGATCGTATGAATGCGCTGAAATTATCCTTGCGGCACTCATTAAAATACATTATAATTGGATTACTAATTTATATTTTACGCATATTATTAAAACCATAAAAATTATGAAGATTTTTAGAAAATTAGTGGCTTTGGCTGCTGTGGCTTTGGCCTTTACCGGGTGTAGCGAATCGTCGGACCCCGCTACCGAACAGGCCCTTGAGGGAACTTGGATGACTGAGTATACTGAGACTGAGGATGGAATTAAGGTCATAGGTTATATATATGATACGTATTCCTTATCTGACCATACTTTTGAAACAAAGGCTACTTTTGAATTTGGATATCCTATCAATGAGCGGTTCGGTACCGTGACCTACTCAGGAACGTGGAAGGCCTCAAAAAAAGCCATTCATCAGAAGATTGATAAAGATTCGTTTGAGTTCAATTTCAATCGCAGCCTTTTTGACCGCGAGGATTGCGAGGAGTTTGAAAATGAGATGCTCAGCGAGCTGAAAAAGGAAGGATACTCTTTGGGCTACATAATCACCAGCCCCATCACTGATACTTTTGAAGCCAAGGATGACGAAGGTATCCGATACTCTTATACCCGAATCAACTAAAAAGGGAAAAGGAAAGTTGATAAGTTTATATGACCATAATAGCCCGGAGGGCTTTCACAAGGTTAACCCCCAGTTGCGGAGCCACTGGGGGCTTTGGGCGACACGTCCACAGCAATGTCGACCCCGGAGCGGGTCGCATTATCATTGGCGCTGATGATGGTGTGACCCCTCCCGGGTCGATATGTGTGTGGTGGTCAATGTCCACGGGTAGCGCTGTCGCGCAACCCGCGGTTAACAAGGGGTGAAAGCCCTCCGGGCTATGGCTTACTTACGATAAATATTATTAATAACTTAAATTGATAGATTATGAGAATTTTTAGGATTATAGGGGTGCCGGCGGTTATGTGTGTGGCGGCGTTGATGTCTGCGGCATGTCAGAGTAAGAGTGCCGATGATAGCGTCGCAGCGGAGGCGCCTGAGGAGCAGGAAGTTGCGCCGGCGGTTACTCAGAGCGAAACTGCGGACGATGCAGACGGCCTCAACCAATTTTTTGCCGACGTCAAAATTCCGCATTATACCGTCAATGACCTCCTGCAGAAAAAAGAGTGGGTGTATTTGGGTATTATGAATAATGGTTTGAGTGTTAGTTCTGCTACACTTAAATTCAATAAAGAAAATAACATTATCAAGGCCAGTGGATACGGGTTCTGGGGTACGGAATCAGGTTTAGAAGGCTCTATAGAAAACAATCGTTTCGTCGTTAGAGAAGACTATGGAAACGAGACTTGGATTAACGCACCTACTGACAATATGACCCTATTCTGCTCTAAAGATGGTGATTTTGTATCAGATTGGATAGAATTAGATACATTCAATAAAATCAAGGAGTCCACTCCTAAAATTGTCTATAAGTCTCCTGACGGTGATGTGCTTAAAGTAAAGTATTATCGTGACTTGTGGGGTAACATGGACGGCAAAGCATACGGAGATGTGATGATAGAAAATCTCTCAGAACAATTTTTAAAGCGCATGGTTGTTGAAACGTCTTGGTCATATGACCGTGGAGGAGTAGTTAAAGCTTCTGATGTCCCTTTGGAATATCCGTTTGAGTTTCTGTTGACTAAAGATAACGAAATCAAAATGAGTTTAAATTTATGGGAGGATGGCGATATCAAAGTTAATCCGGGCATTTGGAGTCCTGATAAAATCACTTTCCCCGCTGATAAGAAAAAGGGCCTCCCGGAATACGTCTTTACGCGCCAAAAATAACTGACCGATGGACTCTTTACAGACCAAACACAGTAAGGAGCTGTTTGAATTCCTGATTTATACGCTCGGATTCTCGCTGTTTTGCGCCGTGGCTGCTGATATTGAGATGTTTTCGGCGGTTAAGGTTCGGGGTGTATTCGGAGCTATTATCAAGTTTCTTATAACCGAAGTGCCCGCATGGATTTGGGTTATCATTTGTACGGCGGTCTGCATCAGCTTCCTGAATCTGCTCAAGTCGGGGCTGCCTGACAAGGGTGTGCCCGTAGCCGGCGTGATTGAGTTGCTGATAATCTATGAGATTATCTCATGTCTGTTAGCGGTTATCCCCTCAGACTCCGAGACCATGGAACTTATCGCGGATTTGCTTAATGACGTCGGGACTTTTCTCTACATCTTTCTTGGTTTCAAGCTGAGCCGGAACTATCAAGGCGGGATCAGGACATTGGGAATAATCTTCATCGTGTTCTCCCTAATCAGTATTGGCTTAGAGGTCTGGGCCGAGTCTAACGCGTATGACCTTGATATTGTCGGGGCGATAATCCTCACCGCTGCCGCGATGTTTGTCACGTGGTTCCCGTGGTGGTATGAATCAAAACTCCTCCGCGCCGGCGCCCAACCGGATGACGACGAGGAAGACGAGGAAGACGACGAGGAAGATGACGAGGAAGATGAAGATGAAGAGGAACCCGAGAAATGGTAAAATAAAATGACCATTACTAAACGTTGTCAGTCGATAGCCCGGAGGGCTTTCACAAGGTTAACCCCCAGTCGCGGAGCTACTGGGGGCTCCGGGCGACACGTCCACAGCAATGTCGACCCGGGCCACGGGTAGCGCTGTCGCGCAACCCGCGGTTAACAAGGGGTGTTAGCCCTCCGGGCTATGCCTTAAAAAACAAATAACTTATTAAAACTCAGTAATTATGGAAGAAGAAAAGGAAAAGGAAGAAATAGTAGAAGTCAAAGAAGAAAAAGAAGTGAAGCCAAAGCCCAAGAAAAAGAAGAAGAAAGACGACGAAGGCGACACGGCCGATGCAGTCTTCGGATGTCTGATGATGTTGGTTATCGTTGCCGCCGTTTGGGCTCTTGTCCACTTTAATCCCTCGGAGCGGGACCATCAGGAGAAAATTGCTGAGGTTCGCCGCGAAATCCGGAGCGAAGGTTATAGTTTGTCCGGCAAGGCAAACAGTGCGCTTAACAACGCCAAATATCACTCGCTCGGCGTCGTTTCATGGACTTCGTCAAAGTATCATGGCAAGTCGTTTGTCGTGACCGTAGGGCTGTGTGGCACGGTAATCCCCCTGTTTGATGTCCAATGATATATTAATCTACATACTGCATACACAGAGAAAAAGTGATGGTTGGCGTTTAGTCTTCCATCGCTTTTTTCATGTATTCGGCGCGGGTTTTCATGTCCTCAACCGGGTCCAGGCGATTGAGAGGAATGGTGGTACGCGTTTCGCGCCATACTCCGTCTTCGCCTAATCGGCGGACCACTACGTCAAGCCCATCATGGTAGGCATACTTGGTGGAGCATCCGCTGCGATATGGTTCGTGTTTCGCCGCCTCGGTTCGGTGGACCCACTCCGTGTGCTCCCGGTCGTCAGCTTTCATAAACTCGTCCAGGCGGCGGTTCATGTCGCTCATTTCTTGTTCAATCTTTGGATAATTGGAGCCAAGGGTCTCAGAGAGCCAGCGCTTCATGTCCTGCTTGGCGAGCCAGCGCCAGTGGCTGACCTGCTGCAGCTCTAGGGAGCGCACGGTGGTCATCGTGTCGATCAGCATTAGGTGTTCTTTGAATCGGCGCGCAGCCACTTGATTGAATTTCTTGTCTAATTCCGCCTCAAAGGTCCCGCTTTCCGCTTCGGCGGCGGGTTGGCTTTCCTCCGTTGAGGGCACTTCCTCGGGAGCTTCTGTCCGGGCGGTTTCCGCGTCGGTCTGAGGCTCCGCCTGGGTCTCTTTGACGGTTTCTTGCGGAGCCGGAGGGGTAGGTGCGGTGTCCGTTACTTCGGAGACCGCTGCCTGCGGTTGCCTGGTGATTATCGGGCGGTTAATGAACTCCGGAATGATGACTGCGCAGCAGGCAATCAGCAGCAGGGCGGCCAATGTGATTCTCCTTAATTTTTTCTTTCTTATCCGATTTTTGCGGAGCAGTTCGGGAATCTCATCGGCGCTTGCGGGACGCTCGGCGGGATTCGCGGCAATGCATCGGCGCCATACTCTTTTCATCGCTCCGTCGCGGTCCATAAACTCCATGATTCTGCCGATGGAGTAGATGTCGGTGGCTACCGTGGCCCGCGAACCGGCGCTGAAATTCTCGGGGGCGGTGAATCCGCGGGTGCCTCCCGCAAAGTCAAGGGTCTCGAAGCCGTTGCCGCGACTCATGCCGAAGTCAATGATCTTGATGAAACGGCCATCGGACGTGATCAGGATATTCGACGGTTTGAGGTCACAGTGAATCGTCTGGCGCGAATGAATGTAGCTCACTGCCTGACATATCTGCTCGGTGATGGACTGCTCCTTTCCGGAGCTTAGGCGGGGGTTGGCCTCAAGATATTCCTTCAGGGTCACTCCCTCTACGTATTCCATGATAATAGCTTCTCCGTAATCGGGCAAATTTTCCATCCGCAGGGTCGCAATGATGTTGGGGTGATTCATCATTGACGCTACCTCGAACTCCTTGCGCAGCATCCGGCGGTGGAGCTCGCTTGCCTGATACTGAGCCTTCAGGACCTTGAACGCTATGCGGCGCCCGCGGCAGACTCCGGCATACACGACGCAATATCCATTCTTTGATTCATGGATAAACCGCACCTCCGCCAATTTTTCCAAATCAGCGGCATCCTCAGCCGTAAACAAAGAGTCAGTATCGGGGTCCTTTACCATTGTTTTTTAGGGTAGATGAAGCGGGCAAGGCCGTAGATGTAGCGGCGGAAGCCCGGGCGATAGTCAAGCAGGCGGTCAAACCATCCTAAGTGAGGGTTGACGAGCTTGACCACGTAGCCCACATAGAACATGGCAAACAACGTCCCGGGGCCGACTACGGTCCAGGGCCATGAGCCGAAGAAGCAGAAGCCGGAGACGACGGCGAGGATGACGAGGGTGGTGTCCACCATGATTTTAACCGTCGGGAACGGCCGACCGGTTACGCAGGCAATGGCCACCTGAATCCCTTCGCCGGGCATCGTCACTGACCCGCAACGGATTTCCGTGGCTACGGCACACCCTAAGATCGTGGCCCCCATGAACTGGGCGATTATCTGGGCCGGAAGGGTCTCATAAGTCGAGAAAAAGGAGGTCAGCCACATGTTGACGTCAAGCAGGCAGCCGAACACGAACCCTATCAGCAACTGAAAAAGCTGAATCGGCTCAAACCGGCGCCGGAGCACCAGGACTTGCGCCAGGACCAGGATGACGTTCATAATATTCGTATAGCCGCCGATGGTCCATCCCGGAGCCAGACCCGCCTCGCCGGCGAGGCTGAACGACATAGGAATCGAAGAAATCACGCCGCTCCCAAGATTGGACCGCACGCACAAGGCCACGCCAAACGTCATGAAAAACATTGACAGCAACAACAGAACATGCTGCCACACAAATCCTATTACCTTATCCTTTTCAAACTTCATCATGAATTTCCGCTGTTTTTTTCGCTGCAAAGTTACGAAAAAAACGCGAAAAAATCAGCCTAACACGACGTCGAGCACCATCATCAGCATGAATCCCAGGGCAAACCCTATTGTTCCCATATTAGAGTGGCTGCCCTGCTGAGTTTCAGGAATCAGTTCTTCAACAACGACATACATCATCGCCCCCGCGGCAAAGGCAAGCATATATGGCAAAACAGGAATCACGATGGCCGCCAGGAGGATGGTCAGGATTGCTCCAATGGGCTCGATGACGCCGCTGAGCGCCCCGATGATGAAGGATTTGCGGCGGGAATTTCCGACGCTGCGAAGGGGCATTGAAACGATGGCTCCCTCCGGAAAGTTCTGGATGGCTATACCGATTGACAGGGCGATGGCCCCCGCCATGGTCATGTGTGACTCCGCTGTCATCGCTCCCGCCAGGGCTACTCCGACGGCCATTCCCTCCGGAAGATTATGGAGAGTGATGGCAAAGACGAGTTTGGCCGTTTTCGAGAGGTGAGATTTCAGGCCCTCGCTCTCGTTACTGTCAATATGCTGATGGGGGACAATATCGTCAAGAAACAGAAGAAAGGCTATGCCCAATGAGAAGCCGACGATTGCGGGGACGATGCTTGCAAGTCCTTCCTTTTCAGTCATTTCTATGGCGGGAATGAGCAGTGACCAGACCGAGGCCGCCACCATTACTCCGGCGGCAAATCCGGTCAGGAACTTCTGCAGTTGCGGCGCAATGCGCTTGCGCATCATGAAGACGCAGGCGGCGCCCATGGCTGTCCCCGCAAACGGCAGAAGGAGTCCTAAGTATAATCCATTCATTCTTTGTTAGTCTTTTTTTGAAGAGTTGATCCTGAAATGTTAACAATCCTGAAGAAATTTAGTTTGAACCGCCGAGGGGGGCGGGGCGTTATAGGGGTATGAATACCTTACTACAGAAAGACACACTCAGGGCGCTCACGTTTCGCCCCATCACGGCGGCTGATTATGGCCGTATTGCACATTATATGGAGCTGACAGACAGTCAGACATGTGATTATACGCTCGGCGGAGTAGTTCTCTGGGCCGACTTTTTCAACTATCAGATTGCCGAGGCCGACGATACCCTCTTCATTCGCGGCGGACGCGAGGATGATCTCCGGATTCCCGCCTATTCCCTCCCGCTTGGTGGAGGCGATTTCACTGATGCCATTGACCATCTGCGTGCCACATCCGGCTCGCCCATCTGGTTTTCAGCCATTCCCGAGGACCGACTCCATCTTTTCACTGCGGCCGGATGCGCCGTCTCGCCTTTAGGGCCTGAGTGGAGCGATTATCTCTATAACATAGACTCGTTCGTAACCCTTGCGGGCAACGCCATGAAAAAGAAGCGTAACCACGTCAACCGCTTTAAGGCTGACAATCCCGAGGCACATCTCGAAGATATGACTGCCGAGAATGCCCGACTCTGCCTGCAGTTGCTGGCCCGGTTGGGCAACGACGGGTCGCCAACGGGTCGGGCCGAGCAATTGGCCGTAGCCCGCATGTTGATTCACTGGCGCGACTTCGCCCCTTATTTCCGTGGCGCGGTCCTGAAGATGGCCGATGGCGAGATTGCCGGATTCACCGTGGGAGAAATCAAGCATGACACTCTCCACGTCCACGTAGAGAAAGCGAACCACGCGATTGCCGGCTCAGGCGAGACCTTGGCTCATCTGTTTGCCGCGAAGATGAAAGAACTCTATCCGCGCCTGGCCTACGCCAACCGTCAGGACGACGCCGGCTCTGATGCCCTGCGCGCCGCCAAGGAATCCTGGCGCCCCCTGCGCCTCCTCCCCAAATTCAACGTCTACGTCAAATAACTCCGGGCAGTTAGTTTCGGATATGGCGTGCGGCGGCGAGGAAGACTGAGCCGAGAATCAGCAGCAGCATGGGGTAGGCCGGGAGAATGAGTCGTTGCCATTCGTCCTGTGCGCCGATGATTGATGTGGAGATCATGGCCAGGGCCAATGAGGCCATCAGCCAGTTTAGGAATGAAAATCTACGCTTGCGGAGGTCTCCGCGTGAGGTTATGACGCAGAAAATCAGCAGCAGAGCCATTGCCGCGCCGATGTTAGGCGCAAAGAGTTTGGTCAAAGCCCGGACCGGCGGGAGGACGTAGCCTCCGTAGGCGGCATCGTCCCTGAGCGCCTGAGCCAATCGCTCGGTGAGGATGAATCTCATACATTCTTTGGGCGCGGAGGCCATGGTCTCGGATACATAGTCAGCCACATCGGTCAGCGAGGCCGCATGGCGCAGCGATTGAATTTCGGTCCAGGTCTCGTCGACCGTTCCCGGCAAGGGGCGCACACTCAGGATGGAGTCAATCGAAGCATTGAGCCGTGGATTAGGCGTTGAGGGTGAAGGAGTGACGAGGTTGGCCCCGCGAATCGTGAAGTAGTTATTGCAGGAGGAGACGGTCGAGGGGGCCATGACGTTGTAGAGCCGTTTGATTTCGAGGCTGTATAGCCCTAAGGCGACGATTGAGATTGCGGCGCCGGCAATAGAAATCAGGGCTGCGCGGCGCGATTGCTTGCGGAAAACGGCTATCAGCCAGAAGAATCCGAATACGAAGGGGAGGAAAATGAAAGCCGGGCGCAGGAAAATCAGCAACAGAAGGACTCCCGCGGCACCCCACGCCGCCTTGATATCGGCCCGGGCATAAGCTTTATATGTCAGCCAAAGCAGGGCTGTCATCCCTGAGAGGGCAAATGACTCCGTCAGCAGGCAGCTGTTGAGCGTCAGCGGTCCGGGGTAAAGCGCATAAATCGCAGTCAGCCAGAACGCTACTGTGTGGTTACTCAAGAAGGATTCGGCAAGTTTGCGAAACCAAGAGATGGAACACAGGAACACGCCGATCTGGATCATCACGGCGCAAACTCGCCCCAACGCCGAGCCGAAGACTGCTCGCAGCGACCCGACGAAGAGCGGATAAAGCGGGGTGCGGAAGCTGTCAAGACGGCCTGAGCAGAGAGTGTCAAAGGCGGAGAAATAGGTGACGGTATCAGAAGGTTCGCGCCCCATTAATGGCATCAGCAGCAGAAAGATAACCATTTCCGCTGCTGAGATGAGATAGAGTAAGGAGTATTTATCCCTGTTTATTTTCATGATATTCCGTCTCGGTGTTAACGTTCCAGATGGCGGTTTTGTCATCCTTGCCGCCGGCAAGGATATGGTCCACGGTTTCCATGGCGGTCAACATCGAGTGGTCCATGTTGTTGTAGCGGTGTTGGCCGTTGCGGCCTACACAGTAGAGGTTCTCAATTCCGTTGAGGAAATCCTTGATTTTGTCGAGCTGATAGTATGAGCCGTGGTATGCCGGATAAGCTTTTTTGATTCGGATGCGCACGGAGTCCTCAACGTCGGCCGCGCTTTCAATGATTCCAATGTGAATCAGTTCCTTGATTGCCAAATCGATAAATTCGGCATCAGGCATCTGCCACATTTCATCGCCTTCGAAACAGAAGTATTCCAATCCGATCCACATCTTGTTTTTGAAGTCGCTGACCATGTAGGGTGACCAGTTGTTGAAGATCTGGATGCGTCCGAGTTTTACGTCACGTTCCTGGACGTAGATCCAGGTGTCAGGCACTCGGTTCTGATAGGTTTTCAGCTTGGTTTCGTTTTTGATTTTAAGTTTGTCGACGAGGAGACCTACGGTCATAAAGTCACGATAAGGAAGCTCGTCGGCGGCTTTCTTGACCTCGTCGGGAATTTCCACTCCGCGAATGGCGGCAATCAGCTCCTTCAGGGGCATCGAGGAGATGAAGTAGTCACAGGGCCGGGTTGTTTTCTCGCCGGTCTTGTTGTTTTGGACGGTAACGGAGACCACCCGGCCGTTTTCAACGTTAACGTCGGTAACGGATGAGAGCATCTCCAGGTCGCCGCCGGCCTGAACCATGTCGGCGGCCACAGTCTCCCAAAGTTGTCCGGGGCCGAGCTTGGGATAGATAAACTCTTCAATCAGCGAAGTCTCGACCTTTGAGGCGTCGCGCTTGCCGAATTGCTTGGTGATGATATCCTTGAGGATAGCCGTAATCGAGAG
This sequence comes from uncultured Porphyromonadaceae bacterium, assembly GCA_947176925.1. Classification (GTDB taxonomy): domain Bacteria; phylum Bacteroidota; class Bacteroidia; order Bacteroidales; family Muribaculaceae; genus UBA3263. Next base: position 16,858 of record CAMWSN010000013.1, on the reverse strand, counting down.
ACCTTTGACGCGCTGAGAGCCCCAGTCGGCGCCTAATTTAGAGGGGTGGAGACCCCATACTTTCTCCGTATAGTCCTCAAAGAACATCGTGTAGAGCTTCTTACCGAAGCGGTTGATATAGAAGTCCTCCAAGGATTTTTCGGGCCGTTTCTTAATCATGGAGCCGAGATAGCCCATTCCGGCAGAGAAAGTGCGGCCTAATCCCATGTTTGAAATAGTCTGCCAGGAAAGGGAGATGGGATAGTCAAAAAAGCGGCGCAGATAGTAGATGCGGCTGACCCTGCGGCGCCCGAGCATCACTCGGTCCGTCTTTTCGGGATCGGCTTCGGCGGAGTCTTTCTTGGTGGAGTTGATGATTCCCTCACCCATGCGTTCGCCTAAGAGGATTTCATCCAGCGCGGCCTCGGACTGCAGGGGCATGACGGAGGTCCACCATTGCATCACTCGGTCACTTTTGCTGAAAAATCTGTGTCCGCCGATGTCAATGCGGTTGCCGCCATGCTTGACGGTTTTCGAGATTCCGCCGATTTCGTCAGAGGCTTCGAAGACTACGGGATGGATGTCAGAGCGGTCAACGAGCTCTTTGGCGGCGGTCAGTCCGGCGGGACCGGCTCCGGCGATTATGGCAATTTTTGAGGGTTGAGTCATAAGTGATTTTCAGGGTTATAAGCCTTTTCGGCCATGCGGTTTGTTTTAGCCATCAGAATTCGACGCCCAATGAAGTTCCATAGGAAAACTATGGCCGTAGAGATTAACTTGGAAAGCATGTAATAGAGCCCTAATTTCGACGTAAAGAGCCAAATGATGAGAGCATTGAGTCCGAGACCAATGACACCCACGAGGGCATATCCGATGAATTCTATGGTTTTGACTTCTTGAGATTTCTTGACCTGAGGGTCGGGATTGAAGACCCACCGGGTGCTGATGACATAATTCAGAATCAGCCCGACGAGGAAGGCCAGAGAGGCCGAAACGAGGTAATGGACTCCGCAGAACTCCGTCAGTAGATAGAGCGTCAGATAATCGGCAATGAAGGCCGCCCCGCCTACAAAGGTGTAGCGAAACAGCTGAATCAGCAGATTATCAGTGTTCTGTCTGAAAAGTCGGTTGATTATTCCGGAAAAGTCCATATACGGATGCAAATTTACTAAAAAAAATTGAGAATTCAATTAAAGGATAGTAAATTTGGCGTATTTCAGCAGAAGGGTGCGTTGGCCGGCATTTTCAAAGTTGACAATGATTCGTGTATCGGGCTGGGAGGTATCGACGGCAGTGACCGTCCCGCGGCCGAATTTCTGATGCTCGATTTTGGCGCCAACCTCAGGCACCACCTGAGAGGTTTGAGCGCTCCGGGAATTCTTAGCGCTCTGAGAGCTTTCAGAATTATATGACTTATAAGAGTTATAAGACTTATAAGAGTTAAAACTTGGAGGATCATCGTCAATGCTTTGAGCCGTCGGCTTTGAGAGGTATTGCGGGTCAATATCGCGGATGAAGCGCGATGGCGACGGCCATACGGTCTGACCGTTACGGAAGCGGTTGGTGGCGTAGGATAGCATGCAGAACCGCTTGGCGCGCGTGATGGCTACGTAAAGCAGGCGGCGCTCCTCCTCGATCTCCCGGGGAGTCGAATTGGCCATGGCCGAGGGGAAGAGGTCTTCCTCCACTCCGACCACGAATACATTATTGAATTCCAGACCCTTGGCGGCGTGGGCCGTCATCAGGGTGACGCGCTCCGTGGCCTGGTCATCATCATCCTTGGTGTCCTGGTCAGTAGCCAGCGAGGCCATGCCCATGAAGTCGGCCAAGGTGATGTCTGAATTGCCTTCCTCGAGGCGTTCTTCAACAAACTCACGCACGGCCGAAACCAATTCCTCCAGGTTTTCGCGTCGGGCGATACTTTCAGGGGTGTGGTCCGAGATGTATTGGGCAATGAGGCCCGAGGCGGTGATAATCTGTTCGGCTACGGTAAAGGCGTTTTCGCCGCGGAGGTTGAGGTCGATAAAACGGCGGATGAGGTCGGCAAACACCGCTAACTTTTTCGCGGCGGCGGAGGCGATGCCTGTGTCGTAGGCGCTGATGTCGGTCAGCACGGTCCAGATGCTGACTCCGCTCTCCATTGCCGCGCGAATGAGACGATTGAGGGTTGTTGAGCCGATGCCGCGGGCCGGAGTGTTGATTACTCGGCGCAGGGCCTCGTCATCGTCGGGGTTGAGGCTCAGGCGGAAGTAGGCCATGGCGTCCTTGACCTCCTGACGCTGATAGAAACTCAGACCTCCGTAGATGCGATAGGGGATGTTGCGCTTGCGCAGGCTCTCCTCGAGTTGACGGCTTTGGGCGTTGGTGCGGTAGAGAATTGCGTAGTCCTCAAATGAGTCATGGGCAGCGGCGCGGCGCGAAAGGATACGTGTGGCCACCTGATAGCCCTCCTCCATGTCGGAATATGCACGTACGAGCTCAATTTTGTCGCCAACCTCATTGCGTGAGAAGACGTTTTTAGGAATTTGCTCTTTATTTTTGGCAATCAGGGAGTTGGCCGCATTGGTTATGACTTGCGTGGAGCGGTAGTTTTGTTCAAGTTTAAAGGTGCGCAAGGTTGGATACTGGCGGCGCAGCTGGAGGATATTGTCAATGTTGGCGCCACGGAAGGAATAGATGGACTGCGCATCGTCACCGACCACGCAGAGTTTACCCGTATGACGCGTCAACATGTTGACTATCAGATGTTGGGCAAAATTAGTGTCCTGATACTCGTCGACCAGGACGTAGGAAAAGAACTCCTGATAGTGATGGAGAATATCTGGATTGTCGCGGAAAAGGACGTTGGTGAAGTAGAGCAGATCATCAAAGTCCATGGCGTTGGCCACGAAGCAGCGGCGGCAATAGGTTTCGTAGACCTGATAGAGTTGCGGACGGCGGGCGCGGCGGTCTGCGGCAATAATGTCGGCCGAGGCCTTATATGCAGCGGGGGAAATCAGTGCGTTCTTGGCCCCGGAGATAGCGTTGAGCACCACCGATGGCTTGTATATCTTATCGTCTAAGTCCATTTCCTTGATGATTGTCTTCACCAAAGCTTTGGAGTCGGCGGAATCATAGATAGTAAATCCGGGTTTGAAGCCTATGCGGTCCGTGTGTGCCGCCAAGATTCGTCGGAAAATGGAGTGGAACGTCCCCATCCAAAGTCGTGAGGCGGTGCGGTCGCCAACCATCGCCTTGATTCGTTCGCGCATTTCGTTGGCAGCTTTATTGGTAAACGTCAGGGCGAGGATTCGCCAGGGGTCGATGCCTTGGTGGAGGAGGTGGACAATCTTATAGGTCAACACGCGGGTCTTTCCGGAGCCGGCGCCGGCAATGACTAACTGAGGCCCGTCAAGATAGCTTACGGCGGCCCGCTGAGCCTCGTTCAATTGTTCCAGATAATTATTCTCAATCATAAATTATTGGCTTAGGGCGGCGGTCAGGCGGCGTTCGAGTTCGGCGGTGGAGACGTGGGTGGAGAGGATGCCGCGGTGGGCTATGGAGATGCCGCCGGTTTCTTCGGAGACGACTATGGCTACGGCGTCAGTGGCCTGGGCGATGCCGAGGGCGGCACGGTGGCGCAGACCCAAGGAGCGCGGGATGGAATTGTCATGACTGACGGGGAGAATACATCCGGCGGCCATGATGCGGTCGTGGGCAATGATCGTGGCGCCGTCATGGAGGGGCGAGTTTTTGAAAAAGATGTTTTCAAGAAGCCGGGAGTTGATTTTGGCGTCGATGACATCGCCGGTTTTTTCGTAGGCGTCAAGGCTGACCACTTGTTCGATGACAATGAGTGCGCCTGTACGGGAGCGCGCCATGTTCATGACGGCGTAGACTATCGGCATAACCCGGCGGCGCTGGGGCTCTTCGGAATCGTCTTGTTTTCCCTCGAGTTTGCGGTGGAAGAATCGCCGCAGGCCCCGCCAGCGCTGGTTTGAGCCTATTTCTTCGAGGAAGCGCTTGATTTGTTCCTGGAAAAGGATGACGAGGACCAGCAGGCCAATGGACATGAATTTGTCAAGAATGGTACCGGTCAGGCGCATGCCGAGGATTTCCGAGGTGACGAGCCAGACGCCGATGAAGGCCAGGACGCCGATAAAGATGTTTCGAGTGCCGCTCTGCTTCATCAGGCGGTAGAGCCAGAAGAGGAGGGCGGCGACGAGGAGGACGTCGAGGGCGTCTTTGATTCCGAAGTTTTGCAACATAGCGCAAAGTTACGAAATTAAATAGAAAATTCAAAATGCAGGGCAAAAAAGAAAGCGCCTCGCCGCTGAGGGCGGGGCGCTTTGGTTTATGGGGAGGGAAAATCTTATTTCACGAGGATTTTCTTGCCGTTGGCGATGACGATGCCGCGGGCGTTGCCGTTGATGCGACGGCCCTGTAGGTCATAGATGACTGACTTGCCGTTGACGGTGATGTCAGTGATCTTGACATTCTCATTCTTGACGGTGTAGAACACCTGAGTCATGCCGTTGAGGTTACCGCTGTTGTCTTCGAAGACTTCTTCTTCAATGGTGAGGACATAATCGCCGTTTTCAACAACGGGAGACTCAAGGTTGAGTTCATACTTGTCGGGAGCGCTGAAGTCGTCAATGTCGCGGACGTTGGCGGCGTCAATCTGGTTCTTGTCCCATTCGGCGATGATGGATTCGGCGGAGGCGAGGATAATCTTGGCGTCGATGGCGCTTGACCAGTTGACGCTGAGGATTCCTTCAAAGCTTTCAAGGGGTTCGATGCAGATCTTGTCGAGCTGTTCAACTTCGCCGGTAGCGGGAGTTACCAGGGGAGCGAAGCCTTCTTCATTTTCATTCTGGGGGATGGTTACAGAAGCGTAAGCTTCCGGAGAGAAGAGCTTGCCGTCTTCAGTGTTGACAACGAAGGTGCCTTCAGCCACTGTCAGTGAATAATCGCCGCCATCGGTGATCTTTTCGCGCAGTGCGATGGTGTAAACATTAGCCTCGAAGGGAACCTGAACTTCTTCGCCGGCAACCCATTCGGTGTTGAAGCCCTGACCGGGTTCGGGGGTGATGGCTGCGAGTGATTCAGCGGGGAGGTTGAGGAGGATAACGCGATTCCAGAAGCGGTCAAACGTTTCCAGAGTGATACCGCCGATGCCGGAGAGGACAGCCTCGGTTGAAACGGCAATCTTGATTACGGAGATTTCATCGACAACCTGCTGCCAGCCCTGAGTTTCAGCGCCGGGGAATTCTGCGCTTACGCTATAGTTGGCTTCCTTTTCCCAGGTGTTGAGTTCGTCAACCTGAACCATTTCAGCCTTTTCAGAGAGGATCATGCCCTTGGTGGCGTCGAAGGTGATGAAGAGGCCGGTGGCATCATCGGCCATGGTGATTACGTCCTGAGTGCATTTTAGGACGAAGATACCGGCCTGTTCGATGTCGTCAGTAGCGCCGACGGGAGTGCCGACGGTGGTGGGAGCGGCCACGTAGAGACCTGACTTGGAGTTCTTGATGTAGAAGGCGTCGTCAGAGGCGTCGTCGGCCGATGCCTTTGCGTCAGCGTTCCAAGGTGTCATGCCGGGTTCTTTAACGCGTTCGCAGGTGAAGAGTGAGTTGATCTGGAATTCAGCAGCCTGCCAGGGTGAGGTGCCTTCGGCAGCGTCGGCAACGTAGGTGGCAACCTTGCCTTCAGCCACAGTCCAGGTGAAGTTCATCTCCATCTTGCTGTAGATGGTGCTGGTGATTTGAGAGAGAATGTATTCAACGGCTTCGTTGATTTCGTCTTCGCTTTCGCAGCTGTTGATGGTCTGCTGCCAGCCATTGAGCATCCAGGGATTGAGATAGTCGCCGAGGAATTCGCCATACTTGCAAACCTCAGCATAAGCAGCGTCCTTGAGGGGCTTGAGCAGGTCGGTGCATACAACTGAAATGTTCTTCACTTCCCAGGTGCAGGCAGTTTCTTCGGTTGAGGTGTATTCAAAGCCGATCTTGACGGTTTTGCCGGCATATTCGGTACCGAGGTTGATGGTCTGGGGATACCAGGTCCAGCTGTCTTTTTCGGGAGTTGCGATTTCGTCAGCTACGGCTACCCAATTGAGTTCAGCGGGAGTTTCCTCTTCAGCTTCTTCGCCATCATAGAGTTCAGGTTCAGAGTTGTTTTCACTTTCGATTACTGCTACGTAAACCTTACAGAAGTCAGCAGCTTTGGCGCCCTTGAGGTAGTTGATGGCATAGTCGAAAGTAAGGGTTGCGGCGCTGTTCTTGTCGAGGTTGATCTCGGGAGAAACAGCCATGCCCTTGGTTGCGGTGTTGGCGCCGCCAACGAAGCCCGTAGCTTTGATGTAGCCATACGTCTCGTCATAGCTCCAGGGGGCAGCAACGGCGAATTCTTTGCCATCCTTAGAGGAAAGTACGGTGCCTTCGGGGAGGACGGTAATCTTGTAGGAAACGGAAACGGACTTATATTCTTCGTTTTCGCCGGTGGTAGCCGTGATGATTGCTTCACCGGGGCCTACGATTGTGGGCTGGCCCCATTCTGAAACGGTCACTACTTCCTCGTTGCTTGAAGTGTATTTGATTCCAAGTGTGTAAGGCTCAACAGAGAAGTAAGGACCATACCAGTTGGAGCCCATTACTACGGTATACTCGGGCTGAGCGTTAGTGGTGATCACTGCTTCCTTGCGGGTGTCAGGCACTTCGGGAGCGCCGGGGATGTATTTCACCACGACGGAGGTGATTTGAGCGGTGCCCGATGCGTTGAACGTAACGGATTCACCTGAACCGGTAAAGGTTGCAGCTTTTTTAGTTGCATCGGCTGCTTTGGTGAAAGCATCTCCGGCAACAGAGATTTTGTCAAGGCCGTCGTTGGCGGTAAATGCAATTTCTTGAATGTCGCCGCCTTCGCCTATCGAGAATGTTAATTGAGACTTGTTATAGACGCGGAGCTGGTTACCACTGTTGGTTTTCCAAAGTCGGAGACCGCTGCCACCGTTGGCATCAAATTCGAACTTAACATCGTCCTGAGTCAGGGAGAATGTCGTGACGTACTCGGCTTTGGAGTCGTTGGTGGCGGTGAGGCCTTCAACGTCGCCGGTAAAGTCAAATGTGGTGGTTTTCTGCTCGGCGGCGGGAGCGTCACCTTCAGCAGCATAAGCCAAGCCACACCAAGCTCCGGCTGCGAGCAACACGGAGAGTGCAAGAGTAGAAGTCTTTTTCATTCTTTTCTTGTTGGGGTTAGGTTAGTGATAATGAATAATTATTATTTATAAGGTGCAAAGGTAGGGAAAAAAATTAAAAATTAAAAATTTAAAATGCAAAAACCCCGAAAAACCCCGAAAAACCCCGAAAAACGCGTTGCTTTTTTCATTTTCCATCTATTTTGTATTATGCATTTTTCATTTTTCATTTAAAATGCGTAACTTTGCAGAAAAATTTATTCTAACAATATGTCACTTCAATGCGGAATAGTCGGACTGCCTAACGTTGGCAAGTCTACTCTTTTTAACTGCTTGAGCAATGCCAAGGCTCAGAGCGCAAATTTCCCGTTTTGTACCATAGAACCTAACGTCGGGGTAATCACCGTCCCGGATGACCGCCTGACCAAGTTGGTCGAGATGTGTCAGCCCCGCTCCGTGGTGCCCGCAACGGTGGAAATAGTCGATATCGCCGGCCTGGTCAAGGGAGCCAGCAAGGGCGAAGGTCTTGGCAACAAGTTCCTGGCCAACATCAGGGAGACGGACGCCATTCTCCACGTGCTCCGCTGCTTTGATAATGATAACATAACTCACGTCGACGGCTCCGTAGACCCCGTGCGCGACAAGGAAATCATTGACTACGAGCTGCAGCTCAAGGACCTCGAGACCGTGGAATCCCGTCTCGCAAAGACCATCAAGCAGGCCCAGACCGGCGGCGACAAGGTTGCCAAGATGCAGGCCGAAGTACTCCAAAAATTTAAGGATGCCCTTGATGCCGGCAAGCCCGCGCGCTCCGTCAAGTTTGATACCCCTGACGAGCAGAAATTTGCCCGCGAGCTTTTCCTGCTGACCTCCAAGCCGGTCCTCTACGTTTGTAACGTCGACGATTCAGCCGCCGCTACCGGCAATCATTACGTTGATGCCGTCCGCGAAGCCATCAAGGATGAAGACGCTGACATCTTGGTCGTAGCCGCCCAGACCGAGAGCGAAATCGCCGAGCTCGACACCTGGGAAGAGCGTCAGGAATTCCTTCATGAAATCGGCCTGGAAGAATCCGGCGTCAGTCGCCTGATTCGCGCCGCATACTCCCTGCTTGACCTCCAGACCTATTTCACCGCCGGCCCTGACGAGGTGCGCGCCTGGACCTTTATCCGCGGGAGCAAGGCTCCGAAGTGTGCCGGAATTATTCATACGGACTTTGAAAAAGGTTTTATCCGCGCAGAAGTCATCAAGTATGACGACTACGTCACCCTCGGCTCCGAAGCTGCCGTCAAGGAAGCCGGAAAAATGAGTGTCGAAGGTAAGGAATACGTGGTCCAGGACGGCGACATCATGCACTTCCGCTTTAACGTCTAATCACCCCCCTAAATTATGAAAAGAGAAGAACTCGTCAACAATATTCAGCGCAAGGGCTCGTTTCTCTGCGTAGGCCTTGACCCGGATATCAAGAAGATTCCCGCCCACCTGCTCGAGGGTGAAAACCCGCTCTACGAATTCTGTCGGCAAATCGTTGATGCCACGGCACCTTATTGCGTGGCTTATAAGCCGAATCTCGCTTTCTTTGAAAGCCTTGTGGCCGACGGCCTCCGCCAGTTGGAAATGACCGTCAAGCATATCCGCGAGAACCATCCGGATCAGTTCGTCATTGCTGACGCCAAGCGCGGAGACATCGGCAATACTTCGGCCCTTTATGCCCGCGCCGCCTTTGAACACATGGGCGTTGACGCCATCACCGTCGCCCCCTATATGGGCGAGGATTCCGTCAAGCCGTTTCTCGGCTATGAAGGCAAATGGGTAGTGTTACTGGCCTTGACCTCAAATCCCGGCAGCAAGGACTTCCAGCTCCTGCCGGTCAATGCCGAAGGCCGTCGCCTTTTTGAGGAAGTGATTCTCAAGAGCTCCGAATGGGCCGGTCCGGAGGAGATGATGTACGTGGTCGGCGCCACTCAGGGCCGCATGTTTGAGGATATTCGCCGCGTGGCTCCCAAGTCATTCCTCTTGGTTCCCGGCGTGGGCGCTCAGGGTGGTTCGCTTGAAGAAGTCTGTCGCTACGGCATGCTCCCCGATGGCGAATGTGGCCTGCTTGTCAACTCCTCCCGCGGAATCATCTATGCTTCCACGGGCCTTGACTTTGCCGCCGCTGCAGGCGAAGCCGCCCGCACTCTTGCCGCCCAGATGGCCACCCTCCTCTAAAACCGTCAGGATGGCTTGACCAGATCGCAGACCCGGACGTAGAAATGATGTTCCGAGGCCATGCTGTTTTTAAACTTGCTATTACAACTGAGACAAACCGGAGTGATAAATTTTTCTCCGGTTTCGTCGTCTATGACGTGACCGCCTACGATTTCGGTCATGGTTTCCGAGCATGAGGGGCATTTAAATCCTTCTGAGGGGATAGTGCGCCCCGTTGATTTCTCCCAAAAATCGATCCAGATTTTGGAGTTGTCGGTGCTCTCCTCCATGTGATGTACTTTTCTGAAATGCTCGGGAAATTGCCGGGCTTGTTGTTCTGTGATTTTTATATTCATAATCGGGTTAAAACTTATTATTCTTTTCCAAATATATTGTAAATATAGAAAGTAACAAAATCTTTTTTCAAATAAATAGAGGTCGCGTCATGATTTGGCGCAACCTCTATTTTAAATTATTATGTGGTATCGGGAGGATTATTTCAACTGGAGCTTGCCGCCGATGATGTAGAGACCGCGGGCGGGAGCGATGACGCGACGGCCCTGGAGGTCATAAACTTCGGCCGAGTTTGAGGCAGCGTTGATTTCGTCGATGGTGGTAGTGTTGGTGTCAGTAACAGCTACGGTCTGGACGGGAGTGGTGTGGCCGTTCATTTCGGCGTAGTAGCTGAGTGTGCCGGAACCGGAGAGTGTGATAGGAGCGGTGTGTTCGGCAAACCCTTCGGCTGCGTCATAATAGAGGCCGGGAGCGGCGGCGGGAGCCGGGGTAGGCTCGAACTTGGCGTAGATAGTGGCGTGGGGGTAATAGTGGGCGAGCTCAACCTGAGTTTCTTCCTCTTCATCTGAAGAGAATGAGATAGTGCTGCTAACCTGCTCAACGCCGTTGACCTTCACAGTGAAGTGGCTGTCGCCGTTGTCATGTTTGCCGGCCTTGAATGCGTCAACGACTGCATCCATTACCTCGGACTTGCCCTTATACATAACCTCAACGGCAGAAAGACGATGATAGCTTGACGTCCAGTCAGCGGCAAGGAGGGCAGTATTTCCTTCAATACTTGCAACGTGTTCATGGTCTTCGGCATCAGTTACGTCATCAGCATCTCCATTTTCGTTATAGTGGAAAATGGAAATGTTAGTTATTTCGGTACCTACGGGCGTTTCAATCTTGATTTGGCCACCGGCATAAACGCGCATGCTTTTTCCGGAAGCGGTTTCAGTGGCTTCTTTACCGGTCCACCAGAGGCGGGTCTTTTCATTGGCAGTGCAGATAACCCATTCATTACCGAATTTGGTATTGGCTGCGTTATAGCCTGCACCGGAACCGGTGAATCGGGTCATGCCGTAGTCGTTATTCTCGAAGTCGAATGTTACGGTTGCGAATTCATCTTCGGTCAGGTGGATAATGTAAGTTTGTTCATCGGCTTCATATTCATCGTTGCCGGGGAAAGATGCGGTCACGGTAATGTCGGCTACGGTGGTGTTACCAAGAACCACGTCTCCGGTATTCTCATCAATCATTGCGATGTTGTCGTCTTCGACATCGATTGAATAAGTGATAGGCTCAACATTGTAAGGGTTGTCAAGGGCGGGGGCTTCAAATGATTCAGCCTTGGAAAGACTTACATAGTAGTCATTTTGGGGGAAAGAAAGATGAGCCTGCTTTTTTACGGAGTCTAAAGTGTATTCAACATCAATTCCAAGAACATAAAGAGCGGCGGATGTAACGTTATAAGAAATAGTAACTTCACCAGCAGCGACTCCTTCAAATACAATATCAGATGAACCTTGGGTATTAATGGGTACTGCAGCAGACGTTGAGCCTCCGGAAAGGAACAAAGTTTCTCCAACGCTAACTGATACGGATGCGACACCATTCTTGGCAGAATTGGTGTGAAGGGTAACTTTAGAAACGTTATAGTCTTTGAAGCCTTCAGAGGTAATGGTCAAAGAAGAAATTGGCTTTGATGAACTGCCAAATTGATAGCCTCGGCCATTGCTGTTATCAAAGTTGCCAAGTGAGCCGCCGGTCATTGAGAAGGTCCATTTGAAGCCTTTGGGGGTTGCTACCGTCTTAGTTGCTGAGGTAGTCAGACCCGAAAGATTGCCTGAGGCGAGGGTAAGAGTTGAGGTGTCAGCGGAGGCATATATGCAGGAAGCCACCACTGCCACGAGTGAGAGTAATAGTTTTTTCATAAGTGTTTTGAAAAGAAATGATTTGTGTGATTATGTAATTGTGCCTAAGAATGGCGCAAAGATAGTCATTTCTTTCCGTATACGCAAAAAACTACTGTTAAATTTTTGATTTTATTCGGTGGTGTAGGCGCCGAGGGTTAGGTTGTGGGGGCGTCCGTGGCGGTCAAGGGCGGGGAGGTCAGCGGGGTCAAGAGCGGGGTCTGCGGCCTGGAGTATGGGCGATTCCGGCGCGGGGAGATAGCTGAAGGTGTATTCCTTGAGGTCATAGCTCAACTGCGGGTCCGTGGCCCACAGGCAGTTAACGTAGCGGGCATCGTCCGTGCCCTCGACGGAGAAACATACGCGGCGGAACCATATATCGGCCGTTTCGGGAGTGTCTGAATAGTGGCCTACGGGGGTGTCTCGACCATAGATTATGGAGTTGACAAATTCGGCGTGGGTCTTTTCCGGGTCTATAAATTCAACTATTGCCATGTCGGGCCACTTGAAAAGATACCAGTTGGCCAACGTAGAGCGATAGAATTGGTAATCACCCCCTTCGGCTAAAAGAAGGGCCGAAGCGGCATTGCTCAGTTCGCAGCCGAGGGCGCGGATGCGGGAGCCTCCGCGGGCCGCAATCAGGGTAGAGGCCGAGTTATGGATGCGGCAGTTTTCAAGAGTAAGTTCCGCGAGGGAGTCAAGGGCGAGGCCGGAAGTGGTGTTGACAATCTCAGTGTGGCTCAGGTTATTGCCCTTGGACTCGCGGGCAAACTCCACTCCACACCATTGACCGGACATTACGTCATAACTGATGTCGGCCACTACGTTGCCCGTGCGGTCGCCGCGCAGGCGCACCGGTGCTTCGGCTGTTCCCCGGCTCAGGAGGGTACCTTCGACTTTGAGTGCGGCCTTGTCATGGAAAAGCAGTGTGGCTCCCGGGTCGAGGGTCAATGTCGCTCCCGGGGCCACGCGGAGGGTGTCAAAGATGATGTGAGGCATCTCCGCGGTCCAGGTTACGGACCCGGAAATGACCTCCGCGCGGTGGCGCACCACGTTCTGGGCCAGCGCTTTGATGGGTACTGAACGGGTGACTCCGTTGGTGACTACGTCAAGCATATCCGTCATCTCCAGGGCCTGGGCCGTAGGGGTTTCCGGGAGCGTACATTCCACAAAGACGTAGATTGAATCGTTTGGGCGAATCTCCACGTCATGAAACTCCGAGCCGGAGCGTCCGTCGACGTTGATGCGGAAATGCTCGCCGGAGCGTAGATTGACCTGCGAGAGATTGATTTGCTTGGAGTTGCGGTTGTAGATCATCAGCATCGCCGTGGGTGACGGATTTTCAGTAAATTGCACACCCATGTCAAGCTCCTCAACCGAGAATGTAGGCTGGGCAGAGGGGTTAGTGTCAAATCCGTCTTCAATGCAGGCGGTCAGGGAGAAAAGTATGGCGAGAAATAAGAAAATGCGTTGTTTCATACAGAAATAACGCATTTTAGTGTTGGTTTATTGTTTGATTTTAGTCAAATCGGCGGTCCCAGTCTTTCCATACCGGTTCGTAGCCCAAGCGGGAAATTTCAGCCGCGACGGCACGGGGCGAGCGGTCGTCGCTGACCTCGAATTGCTCGAGGGCCTCGGGGGTGGAGACGTAGCCGCCCGGTTCGGTCTTTGAGCCGGCGCTCATGGAGGTTACGCCTAATTGCATCATATTGGCGCGGAATTCCGGTTTCTCGCGGGTGGAATAGGAGATGTCTACGTCATGGTCAAATAGGCGGAAGGCAAACGTCAGCTGGGCCAACTCCTTGTCGGTCATCACTACTTTGGGCTGATACCCCCCTTCGGCAGGACACATGCGGGGGAAATTGACGGAGAAGCGCGTGCGCCAGTAGTTTTTGCGCAGGTAGAGCAAATGGCGGGCCATGTAAGTGACGTCCGTGCGCCAGTCCTCGAGGCCGATCAACACTCCCATGCCGATTTTATGGAGTCCGGCGGCTCCCATGCGGTCAAAGCCGTTGACGCGCCATTTGAAGTCTGATTTCATGCCTCGGGGATGATACTTCTTATAATTAGCCTCATTATAAGTCTCCTGGAAGCAGACCACTCCGTTGAGTCCGCTTTCAATCAGCCGCTCATAGGCTTGCTGCTTCAGGGGCATGACTTCGATGGTCAGATTATGGAAGTAAGGGCGGCAGGTATGGAGCACCTTTTCCAGGTAGTCCGGACCATTGAGCGAGGGAAACTCGCCGCTGACAATCAGCAGGTTCTCAAAGGGTCCGAGGCGCCGGATGGCCTCACATTCGGCCTTGACCTGTTCCTGGGTCAGCGTGACGCGCGCCAAGGGGTTATGATGGTTGAACCCGCAGTAGACGCAATGGTTGGTGCAAGCGTTGGATACGTACATGGGGATGTACATGGAGATGGTCTTGCCGAAGCGTTCGCGGGTAAGGCGTTGGCTCTTTTGGGCCATCTGCTCCAGGAAGGGCTCGGCGGCCGGAGATATCAGGGCCATGAAGTCGTCAATGGTCAGGCGGTCATGGCTCAGGGCGCGGCGCACGTCGTCGGCCGTCTTGCGGGCGATGGCGTCGGTCGTCGCGTCCCAGTCGTATTGTTGAAGTTCGTCGTAGAACATTATTTGCAGGATTCAGCCGTGGCGGCGCTGATACGCATGGCGCAGAAGTTGGGGCCACACATAGTGCAGAATCGGTCGTCGTCTTTGTGGGATTCAACGTAGTAACGCTTGGCCAGTTCGGGGTCAAGGCTGAGGTTAAACTGGTCCTTCCATCGGAACTCGAAACGGGCGCGGCTCAGGGCGTCGTCACGCACCTGGGCTCCGGGATGTCCCTTAGCCAAGTCGGCCGCATGGGCCGCGATCTTATAGGTGATGACTCCGGCGCGTACATCGTCAAGGTTCGGCAGGGCAAGGTGTTCCTTGGGAGTGACGTAACAGATCATTGCCGTCCCCATGCGCGCGATGTTGGCGGCGCCGATGGCCGAGGTGATGTGGTCATATCCGGGGGCAATGTCGGTGGTCAGCGGGCCGAGGGTGTAGAAAGGTGCGCCATGACACTTTTCAATCTGTCGGTCCATGTTTTCCTGAATCTTATGCATCGGGACGTGGCCGGGCCCCTCGATGAGTACCTGCACGCCATGTTTCCATGCAATTTCCGTCAGTTCGCCAAGGACGTCGAGCTCCATGAACTGGCTGCGGTCATTGGCGTCATGAATCGACCCGGGACGGAGACCGTCGCCTAAGGAGACGGCGACGTCATAGCGGGCAAGGATTTCGCATATTTCTTCGAAGTGAGTGTAGAGGAAGTTTTCCTGATTGTGGATAACCGCCCAGCGGGTCATGATTGAGCCGCCGCGGGAGACTATGCCGGTCAGGCGCTCGGAAATCAGATCGGCGTGTGCACGGAGGGCTCCGGCGTGGATAGTAAAGTAGTCAACGCCCTGCTCGGCCTGCTCGATGAGCGTGTCGCGATAGATTTCCCATGTCAGGTCCTCCACCTTGCCGTTGACTTTCTCCAGGGCCTGATAGACGGGGACCGTACCCATAGGGACGGGGCAGTTGCGGATAATCCATTCACGGGTTTCGTGGATGTTATCGCCGGTGGAGAGGTCCATCAGCGTATCACCGCCCCAGTAGCAGCTCCATACGGCCTTGTTGATTTCCTCCTCGATTCCGGAGCTCAGGGCCGAGTTGCCTATGTTGGTGTTGAGTTTGACAAGGAATTCACGGCCGATAATCATCGGCTCCGCTTCGGGGTGGTTAGGGTTGGCGGGAATCACGGCGCGTCCGGCGGCTACTTCCTGACGCACGAACTCGGGGGTGATATGAGAGTCGATTCCCAATTCCTGACATCGGAGGTTTTCGCGGATAGCGACATACTCCATCTCCGGGGTGATCTTTCCGGCACGGGCCTGGTCGAGCTGGGTTATCTTGGCGCCTTCCTTGGCGCGCAGGGGTTTGTAGCGCCGGGTGAAACGGATGGAGTCAAGTGAGGAATCGGCAAGTCGTTGGCGGCCGTATTCCGAGGTGATTTCCGGAAGTTCTTCAAGGTCGTCGCGACGGGCGTTCCATCTTTCGCGGATGCGGGGAATACCGGCATTGATGTCAATTTCAATGGCGGGGTCAGTGAAGGGGCCGGAGGTGTCATAGATAGTCACGGAGGGGTTCTCTCGGACGGTTTTGTTGCCCTCGGCATCGACCTTTACCGTCGGCATCTGATTGACCTGGCGCATGCCGACCTTGATTTCGGGAAAGAGCTCGCCTTCAACGTAAACTTTTTCCGAACCGGGATATTTCCGGCAGTCTATATTATTGATCTTCAATTTAATTAGCAATTAGGAATTAGTAATTAGCAATTTTTCATTCTTAATTTAAAAATGAGGTCAGAGGAGAGGAGGCTTCGGCCCGGAAGCCTACGGCACCGAGTCCGGCCAGGCGCGCGCGGCGTCCGGCAATCGTGGCCTCGCGGAAAGCTATGGCCATCTCCACTGGGTCACCGGCCACAGCAATAGCGGTGTTTACGAGGACGGCGTCAGCTCCCATCTCCATAGCCTCGGCTGCATGACTGGGGGCTCCGATTCCGGCGTCAACAACCACGGGGACGCGGCTTTCGGCAATGATGATTTCAAGCATGGAGCGGGTCTGCAGTCCCTGATTGGTGCCTATCGGAGCGCCGAGGGGCATCACGGCGGCCACACCGACCTCCTCCAAGCGCTTACACAGAACCGGGTCGGCCTGACAGTAGGGGAGCACCACGAAGCCGTCCTTAACCAACTCTTCCGCAGCGCGGAGGGTCTCGATGGGGTCGGGAAGGAGATATTTGGGGTCTGGATGGATTTCAAGCTTGATGAAATCCGTCTGATAAATCATGCGGGCGGCGCGCGCGGCAATCAGGGCCTCGCGGGCATCTCGCGCGCCGGAAGTGTTGGGAAGAAATTGAACACGCTGACGGTCAATATGGCCGAGCATGTCGTCTTCGTCAACATTGTCAAGGTCAAGGCGCTTGACCGCGACTGTCACCATTTCCGATTCAGATGCGCGGATGGCTTTCAGCATCAGCTCATTAGAGGGAAATTTGCCGGTGCCAACGAATAGGCGCGAATGGAAATCGCGCCCCCCAAGCCTTAAAATATCATTTTCAATCATTTTTTATTGTAGCGTTTATTTCTACCGCAAATTTACAATAAAAAATAGAAAATACAAAATTTTTACTTAGCCCCATTAGTAAAACAATAATAGCAATAATCTTTTTTATTTAGGAGTAAGTTTTAAGTGAAGGAAGTGAGCGGAGGGTGAGGGATTGGAGGTCAAGGAGGG
>CAMWSN010000012.1 GCA_947176925.1 uncultured Porphyromonadaceae bacterium | reverse complement strand
GAACAGGAGGATGTCCTTACCGCCGCCGTCTTGGTCACGGAACTGTTCGGCCACGGTCAGACCCGTCAGCGCGACACGCAGACGTGCGCCCGGGGGCTCATTCATCTGACCGAACACGAGGGCTGCCTGACTCTCCGAAACCTTTTCCATGTCAACGTCATGAAGATTCCACTGGTCATTTTCCATACCCTCGGAGAATTTTTCGCCATACTTGATAACGCCGCTCTCAATCATTTCACGGAGAAGGTCATTACCCTCACGGGTACGTTCGCCGACGCCGGTAAACACGGAGAAGCCGTTATGTCCTTTGGCAATATTGTTAATCAACTCCATGATGAGCACGGTTTTGCCTACACCGGCACCGCCGAAAAGGCCGATTTTACCACCCTTGGAGTAAGGTTCAAGCAGGTCAATGACCTTGATGCCGGTTTGGAGAATCTCAGTGGATATGGTGAGGTCTTCAAACTTAGGCGCAGGCTGATGGATAGGGCGCAGATCCTTGCGTTCAAGGGGCTTGAGATTATCAATAGCCTGACCTACGACGTTCAGCAAGCGTCCCTTGACCTGTTCGCCGGTGGGTACGGCGATAGGATGGCCGAGGTTTTCGACTTGCATTCCGCGGCAGAGGCCGTCTGTGCTCTCCATGGCCACACAGCGCACGGTTTCCTCTCCGATGTGTTGCTCGACTTCAAGGATGAGCTCCGAACCGTCGGGGCGGGTAATCTTCAGCGCCGAATAAATGGGGGGAAGGGCATTGGCATCGCCCTCGAAAGCCACGTCGACCACAGGGCCGATTACCTGGGCAACTTTTCCGTATTTATCGCTCATTATTCAGGAGTATCAATTAGGGTTAAATATAGAGACCGAAAACAACTACGAGAGTCATCAGTACGAGGTTTACAAGGCTGATCGGCATCAGATACTTCCAC
Organism: uncultured Porphyromonadaceae bacterium; assembly: GCA_947176925.1. Lineage (GTDB taxonomy): Bacteria > Bacteroidota > Bacteroidia > Bacteroidales > Muribaculaceae > UBA3263. The sequence goes on along the minus strand of CAMWSN010000012.1, from coordinate 26,461 downwards.
TCGAAGGAAAGAAGCTGGTCAATACGCAGACGGGGGAAGGTCCACTTAAACCAAATCATGACAAAAGTGATGACCACGGCCTTGCCGAGGAACCAGATTACCGAAGGGATATAATTCATAACATGGTTGAAGCCGTCCCATCCGGGAATATGCAAAGGCATCCAGCCGCCGAAGAAAAGCAAAGCGGCAACACCACCTACAATGAAGAGGTTAAGATATTCAGCCAAGTAGAAGAATCCGAAGTGCATACCGGAATATTCAGTGTGATAACCGGCGGTCAACTCACTTTCTGCTTCGGGGAGGTCAAACGGGCCGCGGTTGGTTTCAGCCGTACCGGCAATGACATAGACGAGGAAAGCGATGATTGCAGGAATATGGCCAGAGAAAATGAACCAGCAATGATCCTGAGCATGCACAATACCCTGAACACTCATGGTACCGGAAAGGACAACCATAGTGATTACGGAGAGGGAGATGGATATTTCGTAAGAAACCATCTGAGCACCGGAACGAAGCGCGCCGATAAGAGTGAACTTATTGTTTGATGACCAACCGGCAAGCAGAATACCGAGCACGCCGATCGAGCTTACAGCCAAAAGGAAGAAGATGCCGATATTGAAGTCAACAGCCTGAAGTCCATTACCCCAGGGAAGAACCGCAAACGCCATCATTGAGGCAACGATTACCAGGAACGGAGCCAGGGCAAAGAGGAATTTATCGACATGATTCAGGGAGATAAGCTCCTTGATAAGCATCTTGAACATATCGGCAAACGGCTGAAGGACTCCGAAGGGGCCTACGCGGTTCGGGCCGAGGCGACACTGAAAAGCCGCACAGACTTTACGCTCAAACCAAATATAGAACAGGGCGAGCACGGCATAAACCAGCAGGAGAGCTACTCCCAAGAGCACACACTCCAGGGTTACGGTCAGCCAATCGGGGCAGCCGAGGACGACGCGAAACAGATTGTCAATCCAGTGAGTGATGAATGAAAGGTCTTGCATAATAATTTTTTGTGAAATGAATGGAGGAGAAGCGGATTAACGGTCAATATCAGGGACAATATAGTCGAGCGTGCCGCCGATGGTGATAAGGTCGGCAATCTTCTGGCCGCGACAGAGATGGTCAACGACACCGGCCAGACAGAAGCAGGGCGAGTTAAACTTCATGCGCCAGGGCGAGGTAGTGCCGGTGCTTTCAATATAGCAACCGAAAGCGCCCTTGCCGGTTTCAACCTCCTGGAACCAGTGGCCTTCAGGAAGTTTGATAACCTTGGGAACCTTAGCGCAGATTTCACCTTCAGGGATATTGTCAATCAGCTGAGCGATGATACGACAGCTCTGTTCCATTTCTGTGATGCGGGCCTTGAAACGAGCCATGGAGTCACCCTCGGTGCAGGTAACAACGTCAAACTCAAGCTCGGGATAAATGCCGTAGGGCTGGGCGCGACGGACGTCATAGTTCCAACCGGCAGAACGTCCGGCAGGACCGGTAACGTTATATGCGACAGCGGCTTCGGGTGTCAGCACGCCGACTCCTTCCATACGGTTCTTGGCAATAACATTGCCGGTGAAGACCTGATTATATTCCTTGATGGCCTTGGGCATGATTTCCAGGAGTTTCTTGACGTCAGAGACAAAATCGTCGGCAAGTTCCTGACGGACACCACCAATTACGTTATAATTAAAGGTCATGCGCGCGCCGGTGGTCTTCTCGAAGATATCAAGAATGGTTTCGCGTTCACGCAGAGCATAGAAAAGCATCGTCGTAGCACCAAGGTCCATGCAGAAAGTACCCATGGCGAGGAGGTGAGAGTTCAGACGCATCAACTCGTCCATGATGCAGCGGATAACCTGAGCGCGGCGGGGGACCTCTACCTGCAGTGCCTTTTCAATACACATGCATAGACAGTGGCTGTTCATCAATGCGCCGAGATAGTCAAGGCGGTCAGTGAAGTGAATGGTCTGCGGATAGGTGAGTCCTTCACAGAGTTTTTCAATACCGCGGTGGATATAACCGAGATAGAGGTCGATCTTTTTGATTTCCTCGCCGTCAACGGCAGTGCGCAGACGAAGCACACCGTGAGTCGCGGGGTGCTGCGGGCCGATGTTGACCACAAAGTCTTCCGGGGCGAAGATTACGCGTTCCTCCTTGTGAATCTTGCCGTCAGCGCCCTCTACGTATTCCACAGTGGTGTCTTCCGTCTCTTCGTGGTCAAGACGCACGGGGTTGAGGGTCGGATTCGTATCATAATCCTTGCGGAAAGGATAGCCAACCCAGTCATTGCGCAGGAAAAGGTGACGCATGTCGGGGTTGCCGATAAATTTGATTCCAAAGAAGTCAAAGACCTCGCGCTCATAGATTCCGGCCACGGTAAACAAATCCGTAACGGAGTGGAGGAAAGGATTTTCACGTCCGTCTGCCACTACCTTCACGCGAATCATTTCGTAAGTCTTTGAGTTTACCAGATAGCAGACAATGCCGAGTTCTTCGCCCCAGTCCATACCGATAAGGGCACGGAGGTTATCAAAACCGAAGTCATTTTTGAGGGCAGCGGCGACGTCATGCCATTTGGCGTCGGGAACATTAAGCTCAAGCGTCTCTCCCTGAGCGAATTCGACTTCGGGGAACTGCTTGGCTATGGTTTCCTGAATGTTTGCCATATACTTTATATATAATGGAGTGTGATGAATCTGAATTAATTGGTTGTCTCTGAGATGGGATGATTCTTGAGGAATTCCTTTTGGTTCTCCTTACGGTTCACGCCACCAAAGAATTTTTCAACCTTGACTTTGCGGCTGAGCTGCATGATTGCATAAATCATAGCTTCAGGGCGCGGAGGACATCCGGGACAGTAAACGTCGACGGGAAGGATCTCCCCTACCCCTTTGAGTACGTGATAAGAATTCTTGAACGGGCCACCGGAAATTGCGCAACCTCCGCAGGCAATCACGTACTTAGGCTCGGCTAACTGGTCATACAGACGGCGAACAACCGGAGCCATGCGATGCACAATCGTGCCGGCAACCATCATAAAGTCGGCCTGACGAGGCGACGAACGAGCCACTTCCCAACCGAATCGAGCCATGTCATAACGGGCAGCGCCCAGGGCGATAAATTCAATGCCGCAACATGAAGTTGCAAACGTCAGAGGCCAAAGCGAATTGGAACGACCCCAATTGATGAGTTTATCAAGCGAACCGACAATGACGTTAGTGCCGGAGGCCTTGAGTTCATTGACGAGAGATTCGATATATTCGTTGTCCTTCCAGTCCTCGTAAGGCATGGACTTGGTTGTTACTTCCATTGCAGAGCTCCTTTCCGCCAGGCATATACAAGGCCCAACACAAGAATAATGAAAAATACGGCGATGCAGGTCAAACCATCAACGCCGAGCGTCTTGGCGCGCACGGCCCAAGGGAATAAGAAGACACACTCCACATCAAACATCAGAAACAAGATGGCATACAAATAATAACCAATCTTAAACTGAGCCATGGAGACGCCTCGGGTAGGAATACCACATTCGTATGCCTCACCCTTCTGCTCATTATAAGAGCGCGGAGACATCAAACCGGCAACCAACAAGGCAAGCGCCACCAGGGCGATACCCGTAAGTGCCGCTGTAACAGCCAGAACGCCGTTAGAAATGGATAACGTGATCATGTTTTATTTAGTACGTTTTTGTCTATTTAGGTGCAAATTTACGAAAAAATTCTTAATTGAGCCCTATCTTCGCAAAAAATTGTTAATATTTTTTTGTTTCAATGACTCCAGATGCAAGTTGGATTTGAACAATGTCGCCGGAATTAACCTCCGAGGCATCACGGAGAGTCTTTCCGTTGACGCGAGAAATCGAGAAGCCTCGATCGAGCACCGCCTGAGGCGATAGCGCCGAAAGCAAAGCCTCGGCCGATTGAAGCTTTTGACCCGCAAGGACTATTCGGTTAGCCGACATTGACCTTAGCATATCTATCGCGCGGTCAAGGCGACCGCTCATAGGCAGTATCCGATTGCGTCCCGCCTGGCCGAGCGTCATCGTCGCGTTATCGAGCCGACGGCCCGCACGTTCCACGGTCTGCAAGGGCAACGTCCGCACCTGCCCGTCAAGATAAGCCAATTGCTGACGGGAATCGCCTATTATGTCCGTCACTATCTGCAACATACTCCCTGCGGCCAAACGAAGATCATCAAGCAACGTCCCTGCGCGCGCAGCCAGCAGCTCGGCAGCTGCCGTTGGGGTCTTCACGCGCTCGGCGCAAATAAAGTCAAGCACCGTAGTATCCCGTTCATGGCCGATTCCGACGATGACCGGGATCGGGAATTGGGCCACGTTTGCCGCAAGTTCATAATCGTCAAACCCGTCAAGGTCGGTCGATGCTCCGCCGCCGCGGATAATACATACGCAGTCAAATTCATCCATCCGCGCTGAAATCCGGTCAAGCTGACCACGGACCGAAGCCGAGACTCCGGCGCCCTGCATCAAGGCCGGAAAAAGCTCCGGACGAAATGCAATGCGCCGCGGGTTGTTAAGCAGCAACTGATTGATAAAATCGCCGAAACCTGCCGCTCCGGGAGCACTGATTATCGCGATACGCAAGCATGGCTCCGGAAGTTCTAACTCCTTATTAAGATCAATAACACCTTCCTTTTCAAGGCGTTTCAGAATTTCCTGTCGGCGGCGCTCACGCTCACCCATAGTATAGGCCGGGTCTACGTCTACTATGTTGAGATTCATCCCGTAGAGCGGATGATACTCTGCATTAACCCGGACCATCACAGTCAGGCCCGAAGCAAACGGCTGACCCGTAGCGCGCAAGAAATTATATTTCAGCCCTTTCCAGACGTTGGCCCAGATCGTCGCACGCGCCTTGGCTACGGTCTGACCTGTCTGCAGATCCTTCTGAATCAGCTCCATATAGCAGTGAGGCCCGCGCTCACGCACATCGCTCAACTCCGCCGTAACCCAAATGCCGCGGCCAAATTGAGAAATCAATGCTTGCAAGTCCTCCTGAAGTTCCAAGAGGGAGACTGCCTGACGTTGTTCGTTCATTTCAACTGCTTAAACTTTACCGATTTAGGCTGCCAGACATACTTCAAGGTCTTGGTCTGCGGAGCAAGGTCCTTGTTCCATTCTCCGGTTCGGTCCGAAAGAATCAACGTATCTCCCTCAATCGTATATTCAGTCAATAGGAAGGTCCCCTCATGTTTTCCCCACGCCTTGTCTGCCGGAGCCGTCCACGCCTTCGAAAGCGCTTGCCACTCCTTATTATATATAGTAAGCTTGGAGTCAGGAGCCGGAGTCGCCAAGGTTTCAATCATGGCAACGACCGTGTCAGACTTCGCGGGAAGAATCTTTCCGCAGATAGTCAGCACTTCACCTACCTTGACCGTAAAAGTCGAATCCGTAAATTGAAGCAAGCGGGCATCAACATTGCGGTTTGTCTTTACCGAACGGTCTGCTCCCAAGCCCGCGTCATAGTAATCAAGCAAATCAAGGCGCGACGATTTATCTATATAACCGACCAACTCCACCGGCGCCGAGAGAAAAAACTCACGCGCCGTCTGAGCCGAAGCCATTACCGGCAAACTCAAACATAATAATGCTATTCTCTTCATCATATTCATAGCGCAAAGTTACGAAAAATTTATAAAACTCATAAATCTTGGTAGTCTTATAAATTTTATAAATTATAATTTATGTTTTTTAACTCAATTGGGCAGCTTCTTTGCCCATTGTCCTGCTAACTTTGCAGCGTGAAAACCAATAAAACCCATAAGACTATGCAATCAACCATCCAACTCCGTAACACCTCTGAGCGCGAAACGCGCCTGCGCCGTTCAGCAACCATGACTGCCCTTTGCGGTCTCGGCATCCTTGCCACCCTCGGCCTCGGTCTTTGGCTGATGCTCGCTTTTGCCCTCCCCGAAGCCTTATACGCTGCCATCGCCTGCGGCGCCATCCTCTCCGACCCTTTCCGCCGTAACCTCCACGAAATTCTCACCTAAACACACACAAGGCCGCGCCCCTCCTCTCTCCACGCGCGACCTGATTATTTACTTCATTTGTGACTTAATGTAATCAACCATTTTTTCGGGATGATTACATCCAAGTACGTATTTGCTTCCGTTCTTCAAGCAAACAAGAAAACAGTCGGCAGGTTTACCGAAGAAGCCATAATACTTGCCGATACCGGTTTCGCGAAATATACCCCAAAAGCCCATAAATCCACCGGAGGCACAGATTCTTATTGCTCCCGCACTCGGCTTGAAAAGCTCAACACTCTCAACTTCGCTCATTGGAATTTTCTTACTCCTTAACAGGCTGCCTAAAACAATATAATCACCATCAGCCTTAATATAGGCAGCGCCAAAAAACAACATGGAAACAAACAGGACGAGGTAAATTGCCAACAGCGAGAAAAAGACAGGCGCTTCCTTAACTGAAGCAATACACGCCACAAAAAGTGCTCCCGACAAAATCGCCGTAATGCAAATTGCAAACCGACTATAAGATATTCTCGATTTCATAATAAAAAAAATTTAATACACAGCAAATTTACGCATTTCCAGCAAAATATCAAAAAAAACATATAATCCCCGTATAATAAATCGTTTCGTACAAGAATGGGCGTTACAGATAAGAATTATACAGCAATTTCGGGTGTGATAAAAGAAGCACTTGGAAGAGGACTTATCAAGGTCGGAACACCTGATGGAACAAATCGCATGGATATTGCCTATATACCAGCATGGGGATAATTTCATGTCAAAATAATAGCAGCTACGAGATATCTCACTACCGCTATTTTCATGTTTTCAACTGTTGCTTAGCTCGTTAAAGCAGATACTTCTCATGTTACGTTCATGTCAAACGCTTATACTACGCCTGACATTGATAGGCTAAATGAGGCGTGATATGGAAATTTTTCACAGCCGATGTAGAGGGGATTGAAAGCGTTGGTACCGTCGGGAGGGTGTTCAAACAAATCTACTTCGGACTACGCAAGTCTCTTACCCAACTAATCTTTGCGATCATCGCTCATAGTTGGAGCCGAGAGGGGGATATCTTAGGCAGGAGTGATGCCAACGCGAAAAATTTTGGAGGTTCGGGAAATTTTTTGTAAATTTGTAGGCAGATTTATGGAAGAATTGCGCCCGGCGTTATATCTGTTTCCGGTTGGGCTTAGCGATGTCGGTCTGACCGAGGTTCTTCCGCAGCGAAACTTGGAGTTGCTGCGGGGAATCAGGTGTTTTGTCGTTGAAAATCTGCGGAGCGCACGCCGATTTCTCCGTGCGGCCCATCGCGACTTCCCTATTGACGATTGCCAATTCACTGAATTAAACGAACATACACCCGCCGGTGCCGTAGAATCTATGCTCGCCCCCTTGTTTAAGGGGCAGCCCATCGGGGTAATCTCCGAGGCCGGCTGTCCGGCCGTGGCTGATCCCGGGGCAGACCTCGTTGCTGCAGCCCAGCGTCGCGGGCTTGATGTGATTCCCCTGGTTGGGCCTAACAGTTTGTTATTAGGTCTGATGGGAAGTGGCTTTAACGGCCAGCGCTTTGCCTTTGAAGGTTATCTACCCATTGACGAGGGCGAGCGCCGCAAAAGGCTCAACGAAATGACGCGCCGAATTGAGCGCGAGCGACAGACTCAGATTTTCATTGAAACGCCATACCGCAACAACAAGCTCATCAGCGAATTGGCAGCGACTCTTCCCGCAAAGATGCTTCTCTGCGTAGCTTCTGACCTCACCGGCGAGCGGCAATCAATCAAGACCCTCCCTCTTGAACGCTGGCGCAAGGAGAAATATGACTATAACAAGATTCCAACGATTTTTCTCCTTTACTCATGATGAAAAAAGACTCGTTGGTACATCCTGATTCGGGTTATCCCGAACTCTTCTCAGCCGAGCAACTTGGTGAGACGCCACTTATCCTCGCTCAAAAAGCGGCCGAGGAAGAAGCCCGGCGCGGACGCATGGAGACTTTACGCTTCATGAGCTTCGGTTCCGGAAGCTCCGGCAATTGCTCCTACATCGGCGACGATCGCAGCGGCTTTCTGATTGACGCCGGCATAGAAGGCGCAGTTGTTGAAAACGCCCTAAAAAAAGAAGGAATCCCGATGACCCATGTAAAGGGAATCCTCCTTACTCACGACCATGGCGACCACGTCAGATATGTCTACTCCTTGCTTCGCAATCATCGGCATCTGTTGGTTTACTGCACTCCGCGGGTGCTCAACGGGATGCTGCGCCGCCACTCCATGAGTCGCCGCGTAAAGGACTATCACCGCGCCATCTATAAAGAATTTGAATTCACCATAGGCAACTTCACCATCACTCCCTTTGAAGTGATGCACGACGGCTCAGACAATTGCGGCTTCCACATACGCCACGGCGAAACCACTATGGCCGTTGCCACTGACTTAGGCTGCATCTCCGAGCGCGTGGAGCATTATTTCACCGGAGTAAACTTCATGGTTCTCGAGAGCAACTATGACCGCCAAATGCTCCTCACCGGCTCATATCCGGACTACCTCAAGGCCAGAATCGAACATGACAACGGCCACTTGGACAATCAGGTCAGCGCCGCTTTCGTCGCCCGCAAGTGGCACCCGGGACTTCGTTACGTTTTCCTCTGCCACCTGAGCAACGACAATAATACCCCGACCAAAGCCCTCGAGGCCCACCATCAGAGCGTCACGGCCGCGAATCCCAACTTGAGAATCGGAGCCGGCGACAGGGAAAATCTTACTGACCTGGAGATTATTGCCCTACCCCGGTTTGAGCCTACCCCGCTCTATTTCTTACGCAAAAAAAATCTAACCTGATAAAGGATGAAAATACTCATTACCGGTGCAAACGGACAGTTAGGGAAAGCCCTTCGCAAAGTTTTCGAAGGCTCACCCTTAGGTTCCTCGGTCATCTATGCGTCGCATGCCGACCTTGACATTGCCAATGGCGAGCAGCTGAGCCGCCTGATTGAAGATGAGGGAGTGACCCACATAGTCAACTGCGCCGCGTTCACCGACGTTGACCGCGCCGAAGACAATAAAGCCGATTGCACGGCCGTCAATAACGACGCACTGAAAAAATTAGCCATCGCTGCGGATAATCATGGCGTAAAAATCATACATATTTCCACAGACTTCGTCTTTGACGGACAAACCCACTGCGCATACTCCGAAAGCGCCAAGGCAAATCCCGTGAGCCATTACGGAGCTTCCAAGCGCGCCGGCGAAACCGCTCTGCTGGCCCTCGCGCCGGAAAGCATCATTATCCGGACTTCTTGGCTCTACAATCTCGACTCAGAGAATAATTTCCCCGCAAAAATCATCAGCAAAGCGCACTCTGAAAATAAATTGAGCGTGGTCGACGACCAAATAGGCTCGCCGACAAACGCCTTTGACCTGGCCCGCGCAATCCTTAAAATACTCTCTACTCCCCAGTGGTTTCCGGGCATATACCATTACTGTAACTCCGGCCTCTGCTCGCGCTATGATTTCGCCAAGGCAATCCTTCGCCTGGCCGGGCTGAACGACCGGGTGGAACTGATCCCCGTCAGCTCCGACAATTTTGCCGCAGGCTCCGGAGCTATGCGTCCGCCCTTCTCCGCCCTTAATACTTCGAAAATCAGACTTACTTACGGAGTTGAAACCCCTCATTGGGTTGACTCCCTTGACCACGCGATAAAAACATGGCAACATTAACTGACGAAATATCCCGCCGGCGAACTTTCGCCATCATTTCTCACCCTGACGCGGGTAAAACGACCCTTACCGAGAAACTCCTGCTCTATGGCGGCGCAATCCATATTGCCGGTGCCGTCAAAAGCAACAAAATCAAAAAGACAGCCACCTCTGACTGGATGGAAATCGAAAAGCAGAGAGGTATCTCCGTAGCCACTTCGGTCATGGGTTTCAACTATGGCGACTACAAAATTAACATCCTTGACACTCCCGGCCACCAGGACTTTGCCGAAGATACTTACCGCACGCTGACGGCCGTTGACTCGGTAATCATCGTAGTCGACGTGGCCAAGGGCGTCGAACAGCAAACCCGCCGCCTGATGGAGGTTTGCCGCATGCGTAATACTCCCGTAATCATCTTTGTCAATAAACTTGACCGCGAAGGCCGCGACCCCTTCGAGATTCTTGACGAACTTGAAGCCGAACTGAAAATTTCCGTGCGTCCCCTGTCATGGCCCATCAACATAGGAGCGAAGTTCAAAGGCGTCTACAACATCTACGAGCACTCCCTGGACCTCTTCACGCCCGACAAACAGAAAGTCAGCGAGCGAGTGGAGATTTCCGATGTCAATGACCCCGCCATTGATGAAGCCGTAGGCGAGGCTGACGCCGCCAAGCTCCGTGAAGATCTGGAACTGATTGAGGGAGTCTACCCCGAATTCAACGTCGAGGAATATCGCGAAGGCCTCGTAGCTCCGGTTTTCTTTGGCTCCGCGCTTAACACTTTCGGCGTCAAGGAACTGCTTGACTGCTTCGTCAAGATTGCGCCGTCGCCCAAGCCCACTCAGGCCGAGGAGCGCCAAGTGAAACCTGAAGAGGAAGCCTTCAGCGGATTCGTCTTCAAGATTCATGCCAATATGGACCCGAACCATCGCTCATGTATCGCATTCGTCAAAATCTGCTCCGGAAAGTTTGAACGTAACGCTCCCTATAAGCACATCCGCTCAGGTAAAACCCTCCGATTCGCAGCCCCGACCGCCTTCATGGCCCAGAAAAAGAGCATTGTTGACGAAGCCTTCCCCGGCGACATTGTCGGTATACCCGATACGGGCACTTTTAAAATCGGTGACACCCTGACCGCCGGCGAAGATCTCCACTTCAAGGGTCTACCGTCCTTCTCGCCCGAGCTCTTCAAGTATATTGAGAACGAGGATCCCATGAAATCCAAGCAACTCGAGAAAGGCATCCAGCAATTGATGGACGAGGGCGTAGCCCAGCTCTTTGTCAACCAATTCAATGGACGCAAAATTATCGGCACTGTAGGTCAACTGCAGTTTGAAGTCATCCAATATCGCTTGCTCCATGAATATGGCGCACAATGCCGTTGGGAACCTATCTCTCTCCATAAAGCCTGCTGGATTGAAAGCGATAACCCCGAGGCTCTTGCCGCATTCAAGAAACGTAAACATCAATTCATGGCCACGGACCGCGAGGGGCGCGATGTCTTCCTCGCTGACTCCGGCTATGTACTGACCATGGCACGACAGGACTTCCCTGAAATTAACTTCCATTTTACCTCAGAATTCTAATGAAAAAAAGAGTCTGCATCACCGGCGCTACCGGCACTATGGGTATGGCCACCCTGCGCGAGTTCAAGTACCGCACGGACCGTTTTGACGTAGTGATTCTTGCCCGTCCCGGCAAGAAAAACGAGCGTAAACTTGCCCCTTTTCTCGCCCACGGAGGTTTTGAAGTCGTCTGGGGCGACCTAACCAATCTTGACGATGTCAAACGCGCCGTCAAAGGGGCCGACTTCGTGCTCCACATCGGTGGCATGGTATCCCCGGCGGCAGACTATTTCCCTGAGAAGACACTGAAAGTCAACGTCCTGGCTGCTCAAAATGTAGCCCGGGCTGTCCTTGAAAGCGATAAAGCGGACTCCTGTGGAGTCATCTATATCGGCTCCGTTGCCCAAAGCGGCGACCGCCGACCCCCTCATCATTGGGGACGAGTCGGTGACCCCCTGAACGCCTCTGAGGGCGATGCTTACGCGCTCTCCAAAATTCGCGCTGAGCTCGCCATCATCGACTCGGGTCTTAAAAAATGGGCCTGTCTTCGCCAAACCGGCATCCTTTACCCGGGCTTACTCTTCAAGGGCTCTGACCCGATTACGTTCCACGTCCCCCTTCGTGGAGTCCTCGAATGGGCTACGGATGAAGATTCCGGGCGCCTTATGGCCAATATCTGCGAAGAATCGACCCCGGCCGAGTTCTGGAACGGATTCTACAACATTGGCTCCGGAAAGTCCTATCGCCTGACCAATTACGAATTTGAAAAACTCCTGCTTAAAGCACTCGGCTGTCCGCCACCGCATAAATCTTTCCGTGCCGAATGGTTTGCCACGGAAAGTTTCCACGGGCAATGGTGGCAGGATTCAGACCGCTTGGAAGAACTCGTGCCGTTTCGCAGCGGCGAAAGTTGCGACGATTACTTCAAGCGCCTGGCCCGGATGGTGCCCTGGTACTTCAAACTCGCGCCCTTGGCTCCCGCGGCTCTGGTGCGCATGGGGATGAAATGGGTTGCCGGACGCAATGAACTTGGCCCCCTCCACTGGCGCAAACACAACAACGAGCGCCGAATCCGTATTCACTTCGGCTCTCGGGAGCAATGGGATGCCATTCCTTCCTGGGCGGACCAACTCCCTGAATTGGAACAATATCCCGCCAATGAGCCGCGCGACCGGCGCGATCCGCCTGTTGAACCCTCATTGAGCCATGGCTACGACGAATCAAAGCCCCTAAGCAAGCTTAACATCACCGACATGCGCGCGAAGGCGGCCCATGAAAGAGGCGAGTGCATTTCGTCCGAGATGACCGAGGGAGACCTGCGCACGCCGCTGCGCTGGCGTTGTTCCTGTGGCCATGAGTTCTCCGCATCACCCATGGCTGTGCTCCTCGGCGGCCACTGGTGTCCAGACTGCCTGACCACCCGCATCCTTGGCAAATGAAACGGTTTCAACTCCTTATCCTCACCTTGCTGATGGCATGCGGCGTACACGCCGAAGTCGGTTATGCAATGATTATCGAAGGCGGTGACACCGTGACGGTCAACAACGAGGATAAGTTTCCGATGATGTCCGTGTTCAAACTACACCAGGCCATCGCTCTATGTAATCTTTTTGACCGCACGGGACAGAGCCTTGACAGTATCGTAGAAATCCCACGCAGCGAATTGAATCCGCAGACGTGGTCACCAATGCTTAGTGACATACCTGACTCCATCATCAGCCTACCGATTCGTGGCCTGCTGAATTATGCGCTCATGTTAAGCGACAATAACGCAAGCAATTACCTCTTTAACCATATCCAATCCGTCAAGGATGCAGACGAGTATATCTCCACATTGATTCCTCGCGAAAGTTTCCGCATGAAATTCACTGAGGATGAGATGTTTGCCGACCATTCATTAGCCCGAGGGAATCATTCTTCACCCTTAGGGGCCGCGTTGCTCATCGAAAAGCTGTTCACCGACTCCATCATTTCCCCTGACCACGCGGAATTTCTTAGAACTACGCTCGGCAGTTGCCAAACCGGCACTGACCGCATCACAGCAGCGTTTACCGACATTCCCAGCGTACGCATAGCCCACAAAACTGGATCCGGATTCCGCGACGAGAACGGACTTCTCACCGCACAAAACGACGTAGCCTTCATAGAGTTGCCCGATGGACGGCACGTCACCATCGCCATATTCGTCAAGGACTTCAACGGAGACCCTCAGCAAGCCTCAAAACTAATTGAGAGTATCGCCCTCAGTCTTCGCCGTCGGGCGGGGATTTGAAATGTAGCGCTCATAATAAGCCATCAGTAAAGAAGTAGCCGGCAGGGCGATAATCATTCCGATTATCCCTAAAAGCGAGCCCCAGACCGACAGAGCAAGCAGGATGACGGCCGGATTGAGGCCCATCTCCCTACCCATGATATGCGGCGTCAGGATATAGTCACAAACGCTTTGACTGAACGCATAAACCAACAGCGACTTACCGAACAGACCTAAGAACGTAACCTCGCCGCCCAAAGAATAAATCAGGCAGATAATCGCCACGGGGACGAGAGTGACATACTGAAAATAAGGTATCATATACAGAATTCCGACCAAGACTCCCATCGGAATAGCTAATGGAAGCCCGATAATCGAGAATCCGATGCAATAAAAAACCATGGCACAAAGAGCCACGCATCCCTGACCGCGAAAATAATGGTTCATGCTCTCCTGCACTTCGCGAACAATTCCCATAGCCCCGGCCCGATATTTATAGGGGATAATCAGCTTGAACCCGCGCACTATCTGCGGATAATCAATAAGAATAAACAGAACATAAATCAATGTTAACGCCCAAGCAAGGACCTGGAAGATAACACTTAACGATTCATTCAGAAGGGTTGAGCCTCGACTGATCAACGTGGATAGATGAAACTCGGAGAGCATAGCCTTCAGTTCCGCAGGGCTGAATTCCCGCTCAATGAAGTCGATAATTCCGGTCAATTCCGCGGGCATCGGGCGTTTCCCCGAAGTGACATCATGGAGAATCCGCCCCAAAGAGTCCAGTTCACGGATAATCTGAGGCATAAAAATCCAAGCGATACCGACAACGACTATCATAACCTCCATAACGGTCATTATTGACGCCAAGGCGCGTCCCTTGCTGCGGATCAGCCGCCGATTGAGTTCGACCAATGGCTGAAGCAGATATGCTATAAAGCAGGCCACGAAAAACGGCAATAACACGTCGCTCAAGTACCCCAACAGCCAGATTATCGCGCCGCCCATTGTCAGCCCGATAATCAACCGCATAATTCGGTCAGCGGTCCAATATGTCTTTCCCGGAGTCGCCATAAATCAAATAGTTTAATAATATAACGCCACGCAGCGACTCTTGGTTCAAGCATAAAATAAGCCGCCCACTGCGTAAGTGAGCGGCTATTTATGAGTTGTATCAGCGGGAATTAGCCGTTGTACTTCTTCATGACAGCGATGAGATCGAGCACCTTGTTAGAGTAGCCGATTTCGTTGTCGTACCAAGAAACAACCTTCACGAAGGTGTCGGTCAGGGCGATACCTGCCTTGGCGTCGAAGATAGAGGTGCGAGTGTCACCGAGGAAGTCGCTTGAAACGACTGCATCTTCGGTGTAGCCGAGGATACCCTTGAGTTCGCCTTCAGAAGCTTCCTTCATAGCGGCGCAGATTTCGTCGTAGGTAGCGGGCTTAGCGAGGTTTACGGTGAGGTCAACAACAGAAACGTCGAGAGTGGGGACGCGCATTGACATACCGGTGAGTTTGCCGTTGAGTTCGGGGATAACCTTACCTACAGCCTTGGCAGCGCCGGTTGAAGAGGGGATGATGTTGCCGCTGGCAGCACGACCGCCGCGCCAGTCCTTCATTGAGGGACCGTCTACAGTCTTCTGAGTAGCGGTGGTTGAGTGTACGGTGGTCATCAAACCGTCAGTGATGCCCCATTTGTCGTTGAGGACCTTAGCGATGGGAGCAAGGCAGTTGGTAGTGCAAGATGCGTTAGAAACGAAGGTCTGACCGGCATAGGTCTTGTCGTTTACACCGACAACGAACATGGGAGTAGCGTCCTTTGAGGGAGCTGACATAACTACGTATTTAGCGCCGGCTTCGATGTGGGCCTGAGCCTTTTCTTCGGTGAGGAAGAGACCGGTTGATTCTACTACGTATTCAGCACCTACTGCGCCCCAGTTGATTTCAGCGGGGTTCTTGCAGGCGGTAACGCGGATGTGCTTGCCGTTTACGATGAGTTCAGACTTTTCCATGTCGTAGTCTACGGTGCCGTCAAAGTGACCGTGCATGGTGTCATACTTCAGCATGTAAGCCATGTAATCCACGGGGAGAAGGTCGTTGATTGCAACAACCTCGATGTCGTCACGCTTGGTAGAAGCACGGAAGACGAAGCGACCGATACGGCCAAAGCCGTTGATACCTACTTTTGTCATAATTGGTTACTTAATGTTTTATTTAGTATTGGGTTTTAAAAATTTTGCTTGAATTTCAGCACTGCAAATTTACAAAAACTTTTTGCAACGCGCAATAATTGACCTAAATTTTTCGCAAATATTCACGTTTTTTATCAGACACTGAGCCCGAAGATGCTGAGGTGGCTGAGGAACCATGAGGAAATACCCATATAAATGACCATGCCGATGATGTCATTCGTAATGGAAATAAACGGTCCGGTGGCCAATGCAGGGTCAATCTTAAACTTTTCCAAAGTCAGGGGAACAAAAGTGCCGAACACCGATGCAAAAATCACGACGGCAAACAGACTCAGCGCCACGGCTATGGTCGTAACCTGAGTGGCCCCGAGACGGAAACAGTTGTAGATAAAGACAAGCAACGCGATAATTGACGCATTAAGCAGACCGACGCCTATTTCCTTGAGCACCTGTTTCGACGCATGGGCGATGTTGAGCGAGCCGTTGGCAAGACCCTGAACGACTATAGCGCTTGACTGAATACCGACGTTGCCGCCCGTGCCACCAATCAGCGGGATAAACAAGGCCATAGCCGGATTAGTAGCAAATCCAGCTTCGAAATTACCTAAAATCAAAGAGTTGCCGATACCGCCCGCTATACCTATCAGCAGCCAGGGCAGGCGCGCCTTGGTCTGCGCGAACCAGGAGTCGTCGGTCTCTACGTCTGACGAAAGACCTGATGCCAATTGATAGTCCCTTTCGGCGCTTTCGCGGACAGTATCCATGACGTCGTCAAACGTAATTTGACCCACCAAGCGCCCCACGGCATCAATTACGGGCATCGCCACGATGTCATATTTCTCAAAATCCTGGGCTACGTCGTCGACCGGAGTGTCGGTTTTGACGCTCACGGGGTCTTCTTCCATTACGTGTTTAATCTTACTGACTGAGGGATGGGTGAGCATCTTTTTCAGGGGCAATACCCCGCGCAGACGCTCCTCATTGTCAACGACGTAGACATAGTAAATCTCGTCCAAGTCCTCGGCCTGCAAGCGCATTTCCTTAATACATTCGGGCATTGACCAATTCTCGTTGACCACGATCATCTCCGTGCCCATCAGGGCTCCGGCGGTATCCTCGTCATATTTCATCAGGTCAATGATATCGCCCGCCTGCTCTACGTCGTCGAGCTTCGAAAGCACCTCTTCCTGGTCTTCCTTGTCCATCTCGGCGAGCACGTCGGCGGCATCGTCCGTGTCCATGTGGTCAATCTGCTTTGCAATGACCTCATTGGGGAGGGCATCAAGGAGCTTGCGGCGGTCATCTTCGTCAAGTTCAAGAAGCACATCGGCCGCCGTCTCTTCATCAAGGAGCTTATACAGGAACTCAGCCTGCTGAAGGTCAAGGTCTTGATAGAGCTCGGCAATATCTGCCGGGTGGAGCGACTCCAATTCCTTGCGGGCCGCTTCCGTATCTCCGCGGGAAATTATCTCGCGAATCTTCTCCAGATATTCAGGGCTATACTCCTTCATAAACGGCGCAAAGGTACGAAAAATAAATGAAAAATCAAAAAACCGCCGTCTGAACAACCCTTATGAGTCAGATTTTTCGCGTTTAACAAAGTTTAACAATCGGGGGGGGTAATTTGCGAAATTCTGTTTACCTTTGCGCCACCTTAATTATTCACCTATATATAATTCACGTTTCTATTATGAAAAAGATTCTTTGCGCAGCTGTTGCTGCCGTTGCTCTTACCGTAGCAAGCTGCGGCTCAATGGGCGTTATCTACACTGACTACATCGCTGCCGGTACCGCCACTTCAAACACCGTAGGCTCTAAGGTTGGCCAGAGCCAGCGCACCAGTGTCCTCGGCCTCGTAGCCATCGGTAACAGCGGCATCGACGCCGCAGCCAAGGCCGGCGGCATCAAGAAAATCTCCCACGTCGACGTACGCGAGTTCTCTGTGCTCGGTCTGTTCAGCACCGTAACCACTTACGTTTACGGCGAATAATCTGAATCCACACAAACCAAGAGAGGCCTTATCTATTATTACAAGAGGCCTCTCTTACTTTATCCTCCTAAATCATGAAAATCAGCCTTAAAGTCCTGCTGATAAACGCAATGATGGCGCTAAGCATCGCCGCCACGCCTGCAAACCCGGAGAAGCAGATGGTTTCCCACTCGGTTGGCGACGATATGGTTATCTTCGTCAAGCCCCGCAAGATGCCGACGGCCAATAAGACATCATCATCGAAGCCTATCACTTATGACGTAACTCTCAGCACTCAAACCGACTCGGTTTCGGTCACTTATACCCTGATTACAAAAGCGCCGACTCTCAGCGCCGACTCAACCGGTGTTAACGGCCTCCGGAGTTTTGCCAACGAGCGAATCTACGTCGAACCGAAATCAAAAGAATGGGTCTACCGCCTGCGCTTTAAAATGCCGGCAGAAACATTCCGTGAAACTTTTTGTAGCACCGACTCTATGGAGCTAAAAACCGGCAACTGCACCTTCCTCCTCCCCCCGAAAAAGCAAACAAAAGAAGCGGAAATCAACCGCATGGCCTTAAAAATAATTGAGCTTAATAAGAAATGAAAAGATTAATGCCTTTGTCTTTCCTGCTATTTGTTGCAGGATGCTCCGTTTCTCAGCCCGACCTTACCGGTCGATGGAGCCGACAAGCAGAAGAACCAGCAATGGAACTCAGCGGGACTGAGATCATTGAAATTCTTCCGGACTCCACCTTTAAAGTAACTAACCGAATGCTCTTTGCCCACAATGATAGCGACCTGAACAGTTTTCTAAACGTAAAAGTCAGCGTTTACGGGACTTGGGACCGCACAAATCAGGGCGACCTTCTGATGCTTTATAATCCGCAAACGGTCAGCGTTGATGCCGACAGCACTTCCTTTACGCTCAACATGAAGAAGGCCGACAAAGAAATTCCCGCAGAAATAGCTGCCGAAACCTATGCCGACCTAATTACTCGCATAAAAGGATATTACACTCAAGGCTACGGTTCCATCTCCGCCAACGGCGGCATGCTTCTCCAGGCGCCACAAGTCATTGACTCGACCCTCTACGCCCGCATCGGCTCCGAAATAGTCACCTGGTCCCGCCCCTGAGTTCACTTCTTTGGCTTCACAATGAATTCCAACGGCCCGAACTCAACTTTCCCGGTCGGCTCATAGATATAATTTCGTCATTATCATTTTCCAAAAGTTTCGGCTGCAAAGATACTCAACTCTCCCCACATGCTCCAAATCCATCTTGTCCCAACCGGATTCCTCTTGCTTGGTTGATGCAAATCACATTTTTCGTCCCAAAAATGTGTAAATTCTCACACTTTTCGTTCCAAAAATGTGATAAGTCCTTGTTTTTTTTCTCGTTTATTCGTAACTTTGTCGGCGAATATTTAACTCCGATGTCTCTGAAAAAGAATTATGAATAGATACGCAATAAACGACCTGATAAAATGGAAGAAATCATCCCGACGGAAGCCTCTGATTGTTGAAGGCGCCCGTCAGGTTGGGAAAACATGGCTCGTCACTGAATTTGCCTCAAGGTTCTATAAAAACATCGCTTACGTCAACTTTGAAGATCAAAAGAATATGCGAGAACTGTTTGCGGAAAATTATGATATTAATCGAATCTTGCAAACAATCAGTCTTGCCACCGAAACCCCAATATATCCGGGAGAAACCCTCATATTCCTTGATGAAATCCAGGAAGCAGAAAACGGGATTACCGCACTGAAATACTTCCAAGAGAAAGCTCCCGAACAACACGTAATAGCAGCAGGGAGCCTGTTAGGTATAACCATCCATAAGCATATATCCTTCCCCGTAGGCAAAGTGCAGTTTATGACTCTAAGGCCCATGTCTTTCTTTGAATTTTTGGATGCCATTGGCAAAGAATCTTTGCGCGAGGTAATTGAGGCCGGAAATTTTGAAATTGTTAAATCTTTCTCATCAAAACTTTCCGAGCTGCTTAAAACATATTATTATATAGGAGGAATGCCGGAAGTGGTGCTTTCATTTGTGCGCAATAATGATTACAAAGAGGCCAGAGAAATTCAAAATGAGATTTTGAAAAGTTATGATCTCGATTTTTCCAAACATGCACCGCTGGAAATTGTCCCGCGTATAAGGCAATTATGGAACTCAATCCCCACTCAGTTGAGTCGCGAAAACCGTAAATTCATTTTTGGTCTTGTTAAGGAAGGTGCTCGTGCTCGCGAATATGAAACCGCCCTCCAATGGCTTATTGATGCGGGGCTCATATATAAAATACAGAACGTATCGGCGCCAAAGATTCCGCTTAAAAGCTACGAAGACTCGAAAGCGTTTAAGATTTATACGCTTGACTTAGGCCTACTTGGAGCAATGGCTGAGCTTGACGAAAAAACCATAATTGACGGTAATCGAATTTTCGTAGAATTCAAAGGGGCCCTAACTGAACAATACGTACTACAGGAACTAATCCTACACCATACTCCCTACTATTATTCAAAAAGCAATTCAAAACAAGAAATAGACTTTTTAATTCAAAAAGAAGGAGAGATCATTCCAATTGAGGTAAAAGCCGAAGAAAATCTGAAAGCTAAGAGCCTGAGTCAATTTGTCGCAGAAAACAAGTCAACTGAAGCCTATCGGCTTTCAATGTCACCATTTCGACAAGAATCATGGCTGACAAATATTCCCCTCTTTGCAACTGAAACCATTTAACTCCAACCTCAAAGATTAGGGCTTCTTGCGGAGGAAGAAGAAGAGCGCGGCGAAGATGGCGGCTGCGGCACATCCGCAGATGATTGACAGTGTCGGGTCAAGACTCAGCCCTTCCGGCGCTAACAGAATATAGCTCACGGTAACAACGGTCATAAACAGCGCAGGGACAAGCGATACCCAATACCAGCGCCCCTTGCGCGAAAGATAAGCCGTGACGGCCCAGAGAGTAATCATTGCCAACGTCTGATTGCTCCATGCAAAATAGCGCCAAAGAACCTGAAAATCAACCATCATAATGGCGAAAGTCAACCCAAAAAGCGGGACGCAAATCATCAGTCGCTTCCAAAATGACTTCTGATCGAGTTTCAACGCGTCGGCAACAATAAGTCGGACCGAGCGCAGAGCCGTGTCGCCTGAAGTAATTGGCGCGGCAATGACTCCAATGATGGCGAGCAGACCGCCAAAGGCCCCGAGCCAACCGATGGAGACGTCATGGACCAGCGACCCGGGCGTGTGGCCCTCTTGAGCCATATAATCAGCTAATTGCGGGTATCCGCCGGTAAAGGCAATCGCCGCGGCAGCCCATATCAGTGCCACAATCCCCTCGGCAACCATCGCGCCATAGAAAACCGGACGGGCCAGTTTCTCGTTAGTCAGGCAGCGGGCCATCATCGGCGACTGAGTGGCATGGAACCCGGAAATCGCGCCACAGGCTATGGAGATAAATAGCATGGGAAACAGAGCGTGAGTGGCCGCCTGAGGATGGCGGTTATGAAGCCCCACGGTCATTCCGTCAGGAATCTGCACATCGCCGAAAATCATTACTCCCATCAGAGCGAGCGCCATGAAAAGCAATGCTCCCCCAAATATCGGGTAAAGTTTGCCTATCAGCTTGTCAATCGGGAGCATCGTGGCCAACAGGTAATACAGAAATATCGCGATAGTCCAGAAAGTTACATCCAATTTCTCAGGAGTCATTGACGCAAGAAGGCCGGAAGGCGTCAACACGAAGACCGCGCCCACAAGAATCAGAAGAATCACGGAGAAGACGCGCATAATATGGCGCATGCCTGAACCCAACTCATTGCCAACCGACTCCGGGAGCGACACTCCGCCCTGACGCAACGAAATCATTGCCGCCGTGAAGTCATGAACCGCCCCGGCGAAAATAGTGCCGAACACAATCCACAGAAACGCAGCCGGACCGAACATGATACCCATGATAGCGCCAAAAATCGGCCCCACTCCGGCAATGTTCAGAAACTGAATCATAAACACTTTCCAGACCGGCATCGGGACGAAATCCACGCCGTCAGGACGATCCATTGCGGGAGTCAATCGCTTGGGGTCAACTCCGAATATTTTCTCGACAATCACGCCATAAACGACATAACCGACAATGAGAAGCACCAGGGATACAATAAACGTAGTCATAACATCGCAAAGTTAAGCATTTTTTCCGAAATTCCGAAAAATTTGTGAATGTTATAAATAATCTGTATCTTTGCACAAAATAAAATTATTCCGATCACATTTATGCGTAATTCATTATTAATTCTATCTTTAGTTGCCTTGACAGCTCCGACGGCCATGAGCCGTTCGCTGAATCCGGATGAGGCTCTCGGCCGCGCCCTCTCTCAGGCCCGCAAGGTTGCACCCCGCAGCGAACTCGGTTCCCGCTCCGCCGTTGTCGCTGACCCGGTATTGACCATCGGAGGCGAAGACTCCCCGGCAATCTACGTTTTCAACAAATCCGACAAAGGCTTCCTGATAGTCTCCGCCGATGACGTTGCCGCTCCCATATTGGGCTATAGCGACTCAGAGACTTTCAATTCCGAGAATATCCCCGATAACCTCAAAGGTTGGCTCGAAGCCTGCGGTGACCAAATACGCCGTGCTTCCGAAGCCGGACTTGAAGCTTATTTTGACACCCGCGAAGAAGATCATGACCCAATCGATCCTCTGATGTCAACAAAATGGGAGCAAACGGCCCCGTTCAATAACGACTGCCCCACCCTTAACGGAAAAACTTGTGTAACCGGTTGTGTCGCCACAGCCATGGCTCAGGTAATGAAGTATCACAATTGGCCTCAGCAGGTTGCCGATGACGCAGTTATTACCTACAGTTGGAAAACCGGGCAGCAAAATCTGACCGCCGATTTCAGCAATTATGAATTCGACTGGGAAAACATGCTTGACTCATATAAAAAAGGATATGACGACACTCAGGCATCAGCCGTTGCCAAACTGATGCAGGCTTGCGGTTATTCAGTTGACATGAATTATGGCACAGAAGCATCCGGTGCGGTAAACACCTTTGCAGGAAAAGCTCTTGCCCAATACTTCAAATATGACCAGGGCCTCCATAACGAACCCCGGGCTCTATACTCGGCCAATGAATGGGAAAACCTGATCTATGACAATCTACGCGACTATGGCCCCACAATTTACTGGGGAGGCATCCACTGCTTCGTCTGCGACGGATATCAGGGCGACGGATATTTCCACTTCAACTGGGGGTGGGCAGGCGACGGAGACGGATGGTTCTTGCTCAACGCTCTTAATCCCACAACCATAGGCACCGGAGGCAGCGCTGCCGGCTACAATAGCGATCAGGGAGCCCTGCTTGGAATCAAACCGGCCGGAGATGTGCCGTCCGAGCGCAAATACACTTTCTATACCACCGGATTGAGTAAGGCGACTGCAGGTCCCGGAACATATCTCAATGTTTGGGGTGAGTTCCAAAACTATTCTCCCTATATCGTAGAGGCTGAATGGGTTTATCAAATTTATAGCGAGGATGGTACTGAATATATCGGCACAGCCCCATGTTCCACTCCCTCTGCAGGCAAACACACCTTTTCTCCGGACCTTAATCAAACCTGGCTGGCCGGCGGAATCCTGACCGCATTAACCAAAGATGGGGTTACCTATCGGATATATCCCGCCGTCAGGGTTGATGATAAAGAATACATTTTCCAATGTCCGAAATCAATGCCCGCTTATGTTCTTTATCTGCGAACCCGCGAAAACAACGTTGCGGAATACTCTGCCAAACTCCCGGAAGTAGGCAAAAAGATCATTCGTGACCTCTCTACCAATGGCTATATTTACAGCAACCAGTCCACAATCAAGATTTCAGGTATCGCAGAGTTTACGGGGGAAGCAACCGCCACAATGAAACTCACTTTCCGTTTGCAGTCAAAAGAAGACAACACATGGTATGTTGGCGATGACCTTACTGTAGAATTCACTCCCGAAGGTCAACCATTTAATGCATTCTGTAAAAGAGGCGGAACCTCAGGTATTCCAACCGGAGATTACACCCTTTATCTCTCATATATAGATACTAATGTCAGCACTACAGATTATCAAAACATGGCCTCATGTGATGTTACCATCGTCCCGTCAGCAGCCTCTAAATACTCCCCGTCTTCTTTTGAAGTAGCAAATGCCGAGGCTGTCGACCCCAACAACATAAAAATTTCAGTCGAAATCACCGGCGAGTCAGGTTACGCCTACGAAGACCTTCTTTTCCGGATATTCGATTCAGAAGATACGAAGATATGGGAAGCGCAAGCCCCGCTCTACGTGACTGCTCCCGGCTCTACAATCGTCAGCACCACCGCATCACTCCCTGACGCAATTCCGGGCGCGACATATAGCGCCAAAGCCTTCAAGCAAGCATGGGGTTCATGGGTTGATTTAACAAATCCCGTTCCGTTCACCATTGCAAAACAAGGAACTACCGGCATTTCCGAGGCCTTAACTGACAATAGCCGGGCCGCTATCGCATCTCCCAATCCCGCAACGGATTTCACCGTAATCTCCGCTCCCGCGGCCATCAGTCAGCTCTCGCTCTTCACCCTCAGCGGCCAACAGGCAAGCGTAAACACAGAAATTAACGGACAATCCGCCCAACTCGATCTGACGGCCCTTGCCAACGGACTATACATTGCCCGCATCTCAACCCCTGAAGGCACCTACTCCATCAAAATCATCAAGAAATAAAACCCCTCCACCATACTTACTAAACCGGCTTGCTTCCCCTCCGAAGCAAGCTGGTTTTTGATAGGCAAACAAGGGGCGGTTCAAATAGGCGGGCAGCCTATTTTAGAACAATTCAGGATAATGTGCAACTATTGCCGCTAATTGTGAAAGTCATTTATGACCTTGAAATGTTAATTTTGCAGTGGATTTAATTTTAACACCGGAAAATTAACATAATGAATTTGAAGAAAGATGTAATGATACTGGCCGGCGCCGGCCAGATAGGAATGGCGATAGCCCGACGAATGGGCTATGGCATGAAGATAGTTATTGGAGACAAGAACATCCGCAATGCCGAGACAATCGGCGACATAATGAATAAAGCCGGATTTGACACCGTAGCTCTGGAAATGGATCTTTCAAGCCGGGACTCCATTAAGAATATCATAGCGGAGGCACAAAAATACGGCGACATAACTATGCTTGTCAATGCCGCCGGCGTCTCTCCCTCGCAAGCCCCTATTGAGGCTATTCTCAAGGTTGACCTTTATGGAACAGCCGTGCTGCTTGAAGAAGTCGGAAAAGTAATAGCCGAAGGTGGCACGGGGGTGACCATCTCAAGCCAGTCGGGTCATCGTTTGCCGGCGCTTACTCCCGAGCAGGACCGACTCCTTGCCATGACTCCAACAGAGGAACTTCTATCGCTTCCGATGCTTCAGCCGGAGAATATTGAAAACACACTCCATGCCTATCAGATGGCGAAGCGCTGCAACGTGAAGCGCGTGATGGCCGAGGCCGTAAAATGGGGTGAACGCGGTGCGCGCATCAACTCCATTTCTCCCGGCATAATTGTTACACCCCTTGCTCTTGACGAGTTCAATGGTCCGCGCGGTGATTTTTATAAGAACATGTTTGCCAAGTGCCCTGCCGGACGACCCGGCACAGCTGATGAAGTGGCCAATGTCGCCGAGTTGCTTATGCGTCATCAAGGAGCTTTCATCACCGGTGCAGACTTTCTTATTGATGGAGGTGCTACTGCGTCTTATTTCTATGGTCCTTTACAACCGACAGAAAACTAAGCCGCTTAACGGCTCCATAACTTAATCCTTTTTTGCGCCGGCTGTGCGGAACTTGGCGGGTGACATGCCGATATGCTTCACGCAGAAACGGCTGAAATAACTCAGGGATGAGAAATTCATCTCATCGGCAATCTGGGAAACAGACATGGTACTGTCCTTTAGATATTCCAGGGCTATCGCAGTGGCAGCATTATTGATATGAGAGGTAACACACACGCCTGTCACACGCTTTATCGTATCCGACAAGTATTTAGGAGTTACGTTTAATTCTGATGCATAATGCGACAGCTCTCTTTGAGTCTTAGGCCTCCCACCCTCTATAAGCGTAAAGAACCGTGCTGTGATATATCCTACTCGGTCCGTGGTCAGGATATTATCATTTGTCTTCGAATGAAAGTCAAACAGATCATAGACCATCGTCTGCAAAAGACTTCCCATCATTTCCTGATAGAATCGGTGGTCTATGTTTTCAATGCGATACCTGATATTGGCGAGATCGGCTCTGAACCGCTTGGCATCTATATCAGTCACCATTATAATAGGATTATCAAACAGACTTACACAACCCTGAATAGCATAGTTATTGGCCGGGAGGAGATTATGAAGGAATTTATCGGGGGCTGCTATGTATTCACACCGAAAGCCACTATCTACCCTTATATCAGCCACTAACTGAGGTCGGGAGATCACTGCGATTTTGTTTTTTGACAACGTGAACTGACGTTGATTATAAAGGAAACTCCCTGTCCCATCAGTGCAAATAACATGTACTATGCAATCGTAGAACGCCGGGGAGTTTATCAGTGAGAAATCCTCGGAGAATACTATGTTTTCATGAAGAGATTTTGTCATAGCGCAAAATTAATAAGAATGGTTGAATTGTGCAAGACAGGCCTGAATACAAAAAAATTGATTGTCGTCGCGACAACCAATCTTAGTTAACCTTAAATCTAATACCATGAAAAACACAGTGCAAA
>CAMWSN010000011.1 GCA_947176925.1 uncultured Porphyromonadaceae bacterium | reverse complement strand
TGGGTGAGGGGAAATATCGGCGTCCGTGGGGCTACATATCCCTCGGCATTCTGACGTGTATCTTCCTCTATGTTTGCTTTTTCAACACCATATTTAATGAATACGGCAGCGTTGTCCCGCTGATTGCGAGAATAATTTTCGGTTTTTGGGCCCTCAGCTTCGGACTGCGTCTTTTCTTGCCTAACATCCGCGAGAAATGGAGCCGCTTCTGGCTATGGGCGCTTTTAGGTGTCTATGTCCTGGTAATTTACTTCAATGGTTGCGCGGAATACTTCTTTTGGGACGAATTCAACGTGCGCTATAACTTCATAGCCGTTGATTACCTGATATACACGAATGAGGTAGTCGGGAACATCATGGAGTCCTACGCCATCATTCCGCTGGCCATCTGTGTAGTGATAGCCACTGTCATCACCACCCGGCTCCTTTTCCGCAGCGACGTCAAGGAATCCGACACACTGGTCTGCGGGCAGGGCTGGCGATGGAAGGCCTTAGGCTGGTGGGTTTTATTTGCAGTGGTCGGCGGCGATCTGCTTCCGTGGATGACCCGCTTCCAGCAGACGGACAATACCTACTACAATGAATTGCAGGCCAACGGCCCATATAAATTCTTTGACGCATTCCGCAAGAACCACTTAGAGTTCACTCAATTCTACGTGACGCTTCCCGACGCCGAGGCCGACGCCATTGTTCACGAACTTTATGGCAGTAGCGGCGAGAATCTTCGCCACGTAGGCCCCGACTCCCTGACTGCAGTATGGAGCTCAGACTCGCTGCCTAACATAGTTCTGATAACGATGGAGAGCATGAGCGCCGACTTCATGAAACGCTATGGCTCGACACGTGACATCACTCCGAACCTTGACTCACTTGCACTGAAATCATTGACGTTTGACAACCTGATTGCCACGGGTAACCGCACCGTGCGCGGTCTGGAGGCACTGACCTTGTCCCTTCCTCCGTGTCCCGGCGAGAGCATCATCAAGCGTCCGGACTGCGGGGGCATGCGCTCGCTGGCCACGATTCTCAACCCGATGGGCTACCGGTCAATCTACTTCTACGGCGGTAACAGCTATTTTGACAACATGGGAACATTCTTCGGCGGCAACGGCTATGAAATCGTTGATGCCGCAAGCTATAAGCCCGAGGATATTACCTTCAAGAACATCTGGGGAGTGGCCGACGAAGATTCCTATCGCAAAGCTATCAGCGTCATTGACACCATAGCCGAGCAAGGGCCTTTCTTTGCCCACATCATGACCATCTCGAACCATCGGCCTTATACTTATCCGGAAAACCGGATTCCGATTCCGACGAATTCGAAGAAACGAGCCGGCGGAGTCATGTATGCCGACTGGGCTATCGGCGATTTCTTCCGCCGGGCCGAGAAAGAGCCCTGGTTCAAGAACACAGTCTTCGTCATCGTGGCGGACCATTGCGCATCGTCGGCCGGCAAGACCGATTTGCCTCTGGAGAAATACCATATTCCGGCCATGATTTATGCGCCGGGAAAGATTGAGCCTCAGTCCGTTGATAAATTCTGCTCACAGATCGACTTGATGCCGACCCTGTTTGCGCTGTTAGGAATGGAATATGATTCCAATTTCTTCGGGGATAACATCCTTAGTCCGGACTTCAAGGAGCGGGCCTTCTTAGCCACGTATGAAGATTTAGGCTACTTGGAAGACGGAGTGCTGACGGTGCTTTCGCCGGTAAGGCGCGTGGAGCAGTTCCGCGTGGCTCCGACAGCCGAAAATCCTTACAACACGGAACCGGTTGCAGCGCTTGACTCAACAATGATCAACCGCGCGACGGCCCTCTATCAAACCGCGGCGCGATGGTATCATCCTGACCGAAAAAAGTAAGAAACGGCCAATCAAAAGGCTGATAAAATGTTAAAAAACATACAAAATGCGCAAAAATTCAATTTTTTTGCGTAAATTTGTCGCTTGTTATTATTCATTTTTTTTACAATCTATCATTATTACACTTTGCAAATGAAAAAATTTTTCTCTGCATTGGCCTTTGTGGCAATGATTCTGTTCCCGTTCGCGCTTAAAGCGAAGACGGTGACATTCACTATCAACATTCCTGAAGCGGCATACATTCAGGAAATCAAGAACTACTCAATTGCCAGCTTCGATGGCAAAACGAGTATTGAGGTCAACTACGAATCAGGTATAACCGGAGTACAGGTCCGCGCAAATGCCGGCTATGATCTGGTTTCCGTCGCTTATGGTGACCGAACCAGCTCTCCCTATAATGGCTCTGTATATGTAGACCTTGATGATGTAGCCGACGGCGGCACAGTCGATATCATTGCCAAAGAGAAAGAAGCTCGCGTCTTCACCTTCACCGGCAACCCGGACGAAGTTGAACTCAGCCATGGCGGCTTGATTTATGATAAAGAGAACAACGTTGACGGCAAATGGACCATTTCTGACACCAGCGACTATGGCAGCTACCTTGACATTGAATGTCACGGCGACTACATCGTACATTCAGTTATTAACAATGCCACCGGTCAGGAAGCTCTCTACAGCTACAATATTGACAAGCCCCGCGTTTCCATGTATCTGTCAGCCAGCGAGTACCCCGAAGGCGCAAATTTCACCATCAGCTGCACCACTCTGGCTGAAGTGCGCACGGTTCACGTAAGCATTGAAGTAGTGGACGGCACCGCCGATGAAATCGTTGTTCGCCGTAACGGCACATATGATCCTGTTCCCTCAAGCGAATGGAGCGACCTCGCGCTCAACCCCAGCTCTGAACTGCCCCTTCAGATTTCTGCCGCAGACTATAGCAAGTCTATCTATAAGGTAGAAGTTAACGGAATAGAACAAGAAGCCTCCTATGGCTCATTCAATCTTAATGATCTCAAGAATGGCGATAAGATTAAGGTATGGCCCAACTTCCCTGACGTCAGCGTTCCGGTTAAGTTCACCTATGTCAATGAAGGCACCGAGGGCGCAGTCAGCAGCGTTTACGTGAACAACCAGCTCTTGGATGAGTCAGAATGGTCAACCGGCGAATTCACCGTTAAGCTCGGCGATAAGCTCGGCGTAAGCTTCAATACCTCCGGTTACAATATCAGTTCCGTGACTGTCAACGGCGAGTCTGTCAGCACTTACAGCTATAGCGAAACCATTTCAGACGAAACCCCTCTGACCTTCGTCATCGACGCGGAAAAATATCCTGACTACACCGTCAAACTCTACTATCCCGCCGGCACCATCCGTGTTTACAACTCCTATGGCACCGATAATCCCATCGAGCTCCCTGAAGGAGAAGATGAGGTGACCCTCACCATTGAACGCGGCAAGAATTACATTAACATAGTTGCCGCCGAAGGCTATGCCATCACCTCAGCGATTAACCTCGAGACAGAAAACAGCGTATATATTCCCGTAGGCATTAACTCAGACATGGAAATCGCCATCTACACGGAGAAGTTTGACCGCGACAATCTGTGCGTGCTTTATCTTGCCCCCAACCCCGCATCAGAAGACGGTTCATGGAACTATGCTAACGTTACCCTCTCCATGTATGACTCCAATCTTCGCAAGGTAATCACTCCTTCCCTTGGCTATAACTTCATTCACTATGCCGAACAGGACCGTCCCTTCTCTCTCAGCTTCTATCCTGACTATAAAATCTACATTAATGGCGAGGAGAGCGAGAACGTGTATGGCCGTTGGTCCGGTCTGGAAGATCTGGAATCAAACTCCGTAATCAAGGTATTCGCCAAAGACGCTGAAGTTCCCACTTATAACCTTACCATCGACAATCAGAGCGATGGCGGCGTAGAAATCCTTGCCGACTATGTCAAAGCTCTCGAAGGAACAGAAGCAACAGTCCTCGGCGCAACCGACATTGAATTCGTAACCGTTTCCGCTACTGATTCTGAAGGCCAAAGCGCTTACATCATCAAGGTTAACGGCGAAGAAGTCACGGCCAACGCCGAAGGTAAGACCATAGCCCACATTGAGGCAGATTCCTCCATTTCAATCGAGGTTGACTCCAAGGTTTCAATCACCGAAATCACCTCTGAAGGCAATGCCCCGATTTATAACCTGCAGGGTATGCGCGTAAAGAACGCCCGCGGCGGCATCTTCATTCAGAACGGCCGCAAGGTTATCCTCTAAAGATTATACACACCGTTCATTGTAGAGACGCGCCCGTAGGCGCGTCCCTACAATGATTTAAAATTATCCACAACTATTATATGAATAAACCAACTATCATAATCATGAGCGCGATGCTTGCCCTCAGCGGTAACGTCTTCGCGCAATCAAAGCTTGACCTTGCCGGCCGCGCGTCGTTGCGTCAGGCCAAGGTTATGAATGCCCTCAAACCTGGCGCCCGGTTTGCAAAGTCAAAACAAGCCTCCTCCACATCTTCTCTCCGCGCGTTTATTACTCTCAACTCCGGTTTTACAGCCTCAGATCTTGGCGAGATTCAAGGCCTTGAGATTCAAGGCGGCCGCGGCACGCGCCTATTGGCTGAATTTTCAATGGAAGCACTTGAAGCACTTGAAAGTTCCCCGGCAGTCAAGTCCATTCAGCTCGAACGTCCCGTTGAAGCAAAGATGAACATTGCTCGCCCCCTCTCCGGCATTGACAAAATCCACTCGGGCGAAGCCCTTCCGCAGCCTTACACCGGCAAAGGAGTACTCTGCGCGCTGGTTGACGGCGGATTTGACCCGAACCACGTCAACTTCCTCAATGAAGACGGGACGAGCCGCATCGAGAGCTTTACATATTTCCGCCCCCTGCAAAACGGCGGCTACAACACCGAGACCTATGGTTCGGATTATATTCCAAACATCGACACTGAAAGCAGCGAGACCTTCCACGGCACTCACACCATGGGCATCATGACGGGCTCTTATCGCGGCAAAGTAACTGCCGGAGTGCTCGGAGCCGATAATAAGGGCTTTATGGTCAACAAAGTAGAGGAAATTGATAATCCTTACTACGGCGTTGCTCCCGAAGCGGGTATCGCAGTGGCCTCCGGTGCCGGAACGGACTATTACGTAGCCCTCGGTATCAATGAGATTCTTGACTACGCCTATTGGAAAGCGGGCCAGACCAAAGAATTTGTCCCCGTCTGCCTCAACCTCTCCATCGGGTCCAACGTAGGTCCGCATGACGGCACGGCCACGCTTTGCCGCTATATTGACGAAGAAGTGGCCTATGCAGGCGACGGCTACGGTTTCATCCCCGTTATAGCCTCCGGCAACGAGGGAGACCTGAAAATTTCCGCCCATAAGCAACTCACAGCCGATGATAATCAGCTGAAGACAGCCTTCATGAGCTACGACCTGCTTGCAGCCTCAGGCAACTATCCGAAATCACTTTACGGCCAGGTATATATCTATTCAGACAGCGAACTTCCCTTTGAAGTTCAGGCCGTCGTCATCAATAAAGAACGTGACGGGCGCGTGGCTCTCCAGAACGCCCTGAGCGCCGCCCCGGAAGGAGCCCAGAAATATATCTGCTCATCCAACGATTATGTGCAAGACTCCGAAGTTGACAAAGTGTCCCCGCAGTTAGCCGCCAACTTTGAAGGCTACCTTGGCGTCATGGCTCAGACGGATCTTGCCGAGAGCGGTCGCTATATGGCCGTAGTCGACATGATGCTCTGGGAGACTGCCGCAAACAACGGCAAATATTGCGTGGGCCTCGTGGTCAAAGGCGAACCGGGTCAGCGCATTGATGTCTACACCACGGGCGAATGGTTTGACCTTTCAGACCACGGACTTGCCGAATTCGGCTATATCGACGGCTCCACAGACGGATCAATCTCTGACGTGGCCTGCGGCAAGAATACCATCGTCGTCGGCTCATACAATGCCCGCAACTACTGGGGCAACATTGATGGCAGCATCGGCGGATATGATGATGACCTCTTCTCCAACCATAAAATCAGTGACTTCACCTCCTACGGCACTCTCGTTGACGGCCGCACACTCCCCCATGTCTGCGCTCCCGGAGCGACGATTATCTCCTCCTCTAATGAATATTACATCAAGGACAACAAGGTTGGCGACGAAAACATTCAGGCGACGTTCAACGACGGCACCCGCCGCTACTCATGGCATCAATGTGTAGGCACCTCCATGTCCACTCCCGTGGTGACCGGTTCAATCGCCCTCTGGCTGGAAGCAAATCCACAGCTTACGGCAGCCGAAGCTCGCGAAATCATCCAGAAGACAGCCACGATTGACGCAGACGTCAAGGCCGGTAACCCCGTTCAATGGGGCGCAGGAAAATTTAATGCCTATGAAGGTCTTAAAGAAGTGCTCGAGCGCAAGGCCGCGTCAATTGAAGGCATCACCACTTCAGGAGGTTCCGAACTACTCATCAATCAGACCTCCGGAGAAATTGAAGTTACCCTCCCCGGCGCCGCTCAAGTGACCGCAGCACTCTATTCCGCATCCGGTCAAACTATAGCCCAGGCCACGGCCAACGGCAACACTGCAGTGATCTCCACTTCCGCTCTCCCAGCAGGAATCTACATTCTAAATGCCAACGGCAAATCAGCAAAATTAATAATCAAATAATAAAACCATCAACCTAAGCAATGAAAATGCTTCGACTTGCCCCGGCGCTCATCACACTCCTTGCCGGGATGCCTGTTGCGGCGGCCGAATCGGAAGCCCCGATTATCACTTTCAAGACCACGCTATATGATCTTGTAGGCGCCGACAACTCATTCCATTTCTACATTGGTGCTACCGAGAAGACCTACTTAGACGTAGACTTCGGCTTCGGCCCCGTAGAGGTAGAAGTGGACCAAGCCACGTATGACTCCACGTCATCAGCCGTCAAAGCCACAGCCATAATCGGCACCGTAGGCCCGGAAGCCACGGTGAAAATCTATGGCGACGCCTCGCTGATTGACTATCTGGACCTGGAAGGCGTGTATGTTTCAGAACTGGAAATGCCCAGCCTGACCAATCTTGAGATTCTGAATCTTAACCATAATCAGCTCAAGGCTCTTGACCTTACGCCCTTCTCCAAGCTCCAGGCTCTCTATGTCAATGACAATCCTTTTGACGAGAGCCCCCTGATTGTCGGGTCCAACAAGCCGGAACTCACCATCCTTGAAATCAGCAATATCGGCGCCTTGAATCAGAACTTCGACATCTCGGATTATCCCACGCTGAAGTCATTTGACGCTTATGCCACTCATTCACTCCACAAGCTGACACCCTCCGGCTGTCCGGGTCTTTTGCGCCTGTCGGCTGACTGCACCTCTCTGACTGAAATCGACGTCACCAAGAATCCGGAGCTTCTGATTCTCAATGTCTCAAACACTCCCATCACCAGCATCGATATTAGCCAGAACAAGAAGTTGCAGCAATTTTATTGTGCTCACGGCGGAACATGGGCCAGCAAATATAAAATCAACAGTCTTGACATCAGCAACAATCCTGACCTTATATATTTAATGTGTCAGGACAATAATCTGACCGACCTTGACATCAGTACGAACCCCAATCTGCAGTCCGTCTTCTGTAACGGCAACTATCTTACCGGAATAGACATTTCGAAGAATCTCTATCTGCATACGCTCAACATCTCGAATAACCTGATGGACTTCAAGACGATGCCGCTTCCGCGCGAAGATTTCATTGAATACATCTATTATCAGCGCCGCATGCCTGTTGACCGCTCTTATCCGGTAGGCGCGGAAATCGATATGTCAAGCCGGGTGATTCTTCCTGACTCGGAGACCTGGTTTGCCCTTTTCGAGCGTCAGCATAACGAAGACGGCACGCCTATTGACGTAGAACTTACGGAGGATTACTATGAATACTCCAACGGCAAAATCACCCTGCTCAAGGAAACTGCTGACTCCGTCTACATGGCTTTTGCCAATTCGCTATTCCCCTTATATGACATTCAGACTACCCTTTTCAAGGTGAAGGCGGCTGATGAATTCGGCAAGGACAATCCTGCAGCTACCCTGCGCACTCGCCCCGGAGTGAAGCAGATCGCTTTCCGTATCGGTATTCAGGGCGCTACTCCCGAGGCTCCGAAGACCTTCTCCATTGACTTCGGCGACGGCACCCCGGTTGAATTCTCCACTACTACAAACGTGCTTCCCGACGAGGCTAACGCCAGTGGCGAAGTCAAGCGCACCGGCTCAATGACCATCTATCTGCCTGAAGGAACAGATCTTTCGGCCTTAGGCATTGACGGCGTCGGCCTGACATCAATCAACGTGACCCCCTCGGCCTGTATCACAGACTTGAGTCTCACAAACTGTCAGCTGACTTCCATTGACCTCCAATGGAATCGTATGCTGACTAACCTTGACCTCTCAAACAACAATCTGACTACCCTTGATCTTACCGGAGGCAACGCTGCTAACAGCAAGTCCCTTCTCACTTACGTCAACGCCTCAAATAATAAGCTGACTACCCTTGAGCCGAGCCTGCTCAGCACCACTATCGTGGACCTCAGCAATAATGAATTTACAGCAATCAACCTGCTGAAGGCCTCAGATGTAGTTGAGCTGAATCTTTCAGGCAATAAACTCACAGAAGTAGCTATTCAGGACCTGGAGTCAGTCAAGCGCCTTGACCTTAGCGACAACGAGCTTTCAGATATTATCATCGCCAATTACATTGACCTTGACTATCTCAACCTGAGCGGCAACCGTTTCCCTCTCTCAACCCTGCCCCAAACTCCCAAGGCTCAGACCTACGTCTACGCTCCCCAGAAGCAGTGGCTTCTCCCCACACAGGCTCCTACGGTCAACCTGACCAAGCAGCTTATTGACGGCGACAACACTACCTTCACCTGGCACAAAGCTGACGGCACCGTGATTTCCGACCCCGAATCCATTTATCAGAACAATCCCGGCGTCTTCCAGCTCCTGGACACGAGCCTCGGCGCAGTTTATTGCACCTTCACCAACCCGACCTTCCCAGATTTCACCGGCGACAATACCTATCGCACTACCAATATTGAAGTTGCCGCGATGCCTACGGAACTTGTCACCTCGTTCCGCACTTTGACCGATTGCGCCGGCGAACTGGTCCTTACGGCCTCCGTTGATAATGCGTCGCTCTATATTGACTGGGAAGGCAATGGCGCACTCGAACAATATCCGGCCACAACCGTCAGAGCGATCTATGATGTTGACGTTCACGCCAATACCGACGTCAAGGTCTATGCCTACTCGAAAGATTGCAATATCCGCGTGATGTCAATCACCGCCGGCCCGATGGAATATATCGATGCCAGCCCCTTATCGGAATTGGTCACCTTCTCCATCTATGATTCAAAATTGAGTCAGGAAAATATCAAACTTCCGCAGGCTCCGGCTCTGGAAGAGCTTTCAATCTATAATGGAGACCTGACCTCAATCGATTTCATTAAGGGCAAATATCCGAATCTGCGCATGTTAAAGGTCGCAGAAAACCGCCTGAGCACAATTGATCTCTCTGAATGGAATAAACTTGAAACGGCTTATCTTGACCTCAACGAGCTCACCTCAGTTAAATGCGACAACCCGCTGCTCTGGCATCTGGGTCTTGCCAGCAATAAGTTGAAGGAGATTGACCTTTCCGGTCTCCCCGGTCTGATTCAGCTATTTGTCTTTGACAATCAGCTCCACACCATCGACATCTCCGAAAACCTTGAGTTACGTGTACTTGACATCAGCTCCAATGAGTTCGATTTCAATACCCTGCCGGAAGCTCGTCCAAATTTCAACCTGTACTTCTACGGCAATCAAAAGCCTATTACGGCAGAAGTTAAGGACGGCTACATCGTTGACCTGGGCGGATATGGCGCTACGACTTTCCGCTGGTTTATCGATTCTCCCTATATTGACGAAGACACTTCTGACCTCTATGGCGAAGAACTCGTGGAAGGCGAGGAATACACTCTTGAGAATGGCGTGACTACATTCCTTAAGAACTTCACCCATATTATGTGTGTGATGCAGAATCCGGACTTCCCCAACCTCTATCTCTACACGAACTTCATCAACGTGATCAATGAATCATCAATTGAAGAAATCAACTCCGGCTCCGCCACTCCCGGAATTATTTATGATCTCCAGGGACGTCGTGTAGCCAATCCCGGCCAAGGTCTATACATCCGTGATGGCCGAGTAATCAAACTCTGATTATTCCCAATGGCGGGCCGCTCACTTTATCTGTGAGCGGCCCGTTTTTTTGCAAAAAAACGAAAAATAATTTGGAGTTGTGAATAAAATGTTATAAATTTGCAACACTTTTGTGATTAAAATTTCATCATATTGACATTATCACGCCGCATGAACAGCGCTAAAAAACTGATACTCAGCACAATGACGATGGTATTCACCACCGTCATCTGTTCGGCACTATCTATGTTTTCCCCTGAGCGCTATAATCAAATCATTGACAGCATCCATGGCGAATTGGCTAACGCCAAAACACCGAAAGACAGCGTTCACCTCCTTTTTGACCTCTTTGACCTTGCCCCCTACAATAACCGCGTAGAAGCAGCAGAAAAGGTCTATCAAACCGCACGCCGCGCCGGCGATATCAATGCCCAGCGCGAAATGTGTCTGAAATTCGGCGAATTCGGAGCGCAATATTCTGATTCCACACTCTATAATCTCGCCTTGGAACGCATCGCCCTGCTTCCGCCATCCGAGGAACGCGACATCACGGAATGTCACATCAAATGCCTCAGCTCATTCATCAATCGCTTACAGACCGAGAAAGAACTCTCAGATGAGATCCAGCGCCTGATGACCGAACTGAATAATCCCGACGAGAGCAGCAATCTATCGAACTATGACCGCATAGTCCGAATGTTTAACTTGGCGGATTATATTCAGGGATTTACCGAAGGAACATTTCTGACCGAATATCTGGACCAACTGGAAAAGGAGATAGCCCGACTGCCGTCAGGCAACCCGACCTCGGCCCTACAATATAAGTTCTATTCCACGGCAGCGCTGTCGTACATGCGTAACGAGCAATTTGACAAGGCGGTCAAAACCGATAAGAAGATTCTATCAGCCATTGACCGCATGGAGCGGGAAAACAAATCCACCAGAAGAAAATTCCGCGATTTCAATCTCCACCGTTTCATTTCCTATCGCCGGATGTTAAAATGCTATCCGGCGCTGTCCGAGTCAGAGGTAGAGTCAATATATGATGCCGTCAAGGAGATGGCCCAAAACAATCAGGACATTTCAGACGACATCGAAGAGATGCCGGTGCCCGAAATGGCGCTCTACATGAAGAAAGGTGAATATGAGAAAGCCCTGCCCTATCTCACTCACTTAGTTGAACGTGCCGGGACACTTTATGACAAAAAATACTACCTGCGGCGTACCCGCGAGGCAGCTAAGGCCACTAACAATGCCGAAATCCTATCGCAGGCATCAAACGCCTACGCCGATATACTTGAAGAATACATCGAAATGAAGACGGCTGAGCGCATGCGCGAGCTTCAGATCAACTATCAGTTCCAATCGCTCCGCGACAGCAATGAAGAAGAACTGCGCAAACGCGAACGCCTCGTGACGATTCTTGCAATCATTGCTTCGGCACTGCTGATAATAGTGGTGATCGTATTCATCATCATGTCCACTCGCCAGAACCGGCAGAAACATAAGCTTGCCAGAATCAACGCCAAGCTTGAAACGGACGCCGTTCAACTGCGCGAAACGACGACATCACTATCACAGGCGCGCGATAAAGCCGCCAAGGCTATTGCCGATAAGTCTCAGTTGGTCAACTACATGACCAATGAGGTCGCTAACCCCATCAACGCCATCATTGAATACTCTCAGATGATTATTGACAACGTTCAAGGCGAAAACAAGGAATATCTCGAGCGTTTCATGGCGGTAGTCAACATGAACATCCGTATGCTTCAAGGGCTGATTGCCGATGTTCAGGAATTGGCGATGGCCGAGAATGACGAACTGCCGATTAACCGTGCGCCGGTCGACCTCAACGTCATCGGTGAGCTCGCGGTTGAATCCATTATCGGACAGGTCCACAAAGGGGTAGAAATGACATTCATCCCTGCCAATGGCGGCGCCAAAACGATTTTCAATACTGACGCACGCCGAACGGAAATAATCCTGCTCAACCTGCTCAATAATGCCGCCAAGTTTACGCACCAAGGCTCAATCACTCTTGACGTCAACATCGACTCCGAAGGCAACGCCGTATATCGAGTGACTGACTCCGGCAAAGGTATTCCCTCAGACAAGTCCATGGAAATATTCAAACGCTTCGAAAAGCTTGACCAGTCCACCCCCGGAGCAGGCCTTGGATTGAGCATCTGCGAATTAGTGGCCCGCGCATTGGACGCCACGGTGTACCTTGACACGGACTATCCCGGACCCGGTTCGCGATTCATTTTAAAAATCCATCCCCACGCATGAAAATAGGAATCATCGTAGCCATGGAGAAGGAATTGCGCCTCCTCCTGCCCCTGCTTGACAACGGGCACTCCATCACCAATGAGGGCTTTACATTTTACAACGGCACAATCGCCCACCATCAAGTCTGCATTATGAAATGTGGAATCGGCAAGGTCAACGCCGCCCTGGGCTGTTCGTCTATGATCAGGAGTTTTGAACCTCAACTGGTCATCAACACCGGAGTAGCCGGGGGCACGGGAGCCGCCGAAGTCCTCGACGTGGTTGCCGCCACTGCCGTGGGCTATCATGACGTGTGGTGCGGACCCGGGACGATTCCCGGCGAAGCGGCAGGATGCCCGCGGCTCTTTCCCGCCGCTCCGGATGCACTTGAGGCGCTTAATGATATTGATGGAATCAAGTATGGCGTAATGGCCTCCGGCGATATATTTGTAGACCGGCCCGAAACGGTCAAGAAGATTCTTGAGATTTATCCTGATGCCCTTGGCTGCGACATGGAAAGCGGGGCTTTGGCTCAGACCTGTCACCACTTCGGAGTACCCTTTTTCTGCCTACGCGTGATTTCCGACACTCCCGGACGGGTTTCCGACAATGGCGCGCAATACGAATCATTCTGGGAAGCGGCCCCTCAGGAGACTTTTGAAACCTTAACCGCCCTGCTACGCAAGCTATGAAGAAAATCCCCTCGTTTACAATTGACCATACGCGCCTGCAACCGGGTATCTACGTGAGCCGCCGCGATTTCACACCCTCCGGCGACTGCATCACTACGTTTGACGTGCGCATAACCGCCCCTAACCGCGAACCGGCGGTCAGTCCGGAAGCTCTCCACACTATAGAGCATCTTGCGGCCACCTACCTGCGCAACGATCCGGAATGGGCCTCCCGCATTGTCTATTGGGGTCCGATGGGCTGCTGCACCGGCTCATATTTGCTGATACAAGGCGAGGTAGAACCCAAGGAGATTCTGCCACTGCTGACCCGCATGTTTGAATTTATCGCCACGTTTGAGGGGGAGATTCCCGGAGCGACGGCGGCTGATTGCGGCAATTACACCTTTAATGACCTCCCCGAGGCGCGCCGCGTTGCCGCCCGTTACCTAAAGCACCTTGCCGACCCGGATTTGCATTTAAGCTATGACGAATAAGTTTTTACTTCCGCTCCTGCTGCTTTTGTTTGCGGCATGCTCTGGGCCTAAGGAGTTCAACGTGGAAATCGACTCGGAAAGCCTTGGCACCCAGAAGTTGACAGTGGTCTACACCCTTCCGGACGGGAATCGCGTAGTCATTGAGCCCACTGCAGTTGACGGGCACCTTAAATTCTCCGGTTCGTCAGCCGAGCCCTCCACAGTGGAGGTCTTCACATCCTCCGGAGCGAAACTCGTCAATTTC
Source organism: uncultured Porphyromonadaceae bacterium (assembly GCA_947176925.1). GTDB lineage: Bacteria > Bacteroidota > Bacteroidia > Bacteroidales > Muribaculaceae > UBA3263. Next base: position 14,079 of record CAMWSN010000011.1, on the reverse strand, counting down.
ACGGCCATCAACGGTGATAAAATCAAAATCACTTTCGGCCCGGAAGGCGCCATTATTTCGGGAGCATCCGATTCTCCGGCCGATACCCTTACGTCACCGACCGATACGGTCCGCTTCATTCCGCCGGCCATCATAGTGGGCAGTGACAGTTCGGAAATCTGGGCCGCGGAAGGCATCTGGGTCTTCACCTCGTCGGCCACAGAGCGCACCAAGACCGTAATGGACACCATCCGGAACAATAAGAAACGGGTGCGTGACGTAATGATCACCTCGGGGTTCGATACCTGGCACGACGCCACGCGCTATGATTCCGCCACCTGGCATCGGGGCCTGCTGCCCGAAGGCCCGGTAGCCATTCCGCAACTGACGTCAACACCTCTGCTGCTCGAAGTAGACTCCACGGGACAGATCCTTCGGCGCCAAAAACTCTGACCATTTGCATTTTTCAGGAGAAATTATTAAATTTGCAGTCATGATGAAGAAATTTCTCCTGATGATGGCGCTCATATTAGCGCTGACGAGCTGTAACGGTAACACAGACGAACCGGAGGTAAGATATACCACCCTGGTTACATACGCAGGTACGGACACGGACACCCAGGTCTCTACGTTCACCTATCAGACCATAGACGACTCCCCCCTGATTACCCTGACCGCCAACTGGCTTCCCGCAGAAGGTCAAATCAAGCCGGGCGAAAGAGTCATAATCGTATATAAGACCGACAACTATGGCGCAAACGGCCCGATCCAGCTGCTGCAAGTGGCACCGGTCATCGGCGGCAAGCCGACGACAACGGACGAACCTGTCACCGGAAATATCGGGCTGGCCCCCATTACCACGTGGCGCAGCGGCCCTTACTTCAACGCCAACATAGAGGCTTACATCTCGCCCAACGGGGCGACGGCCAAATTCGCCCTGCTTTCGTCGACCCGAAATGACCCCTATCCGGTCTATTATCTCGCAATCAATCAAACTGACTTCAATCAAATTGAGGCCTCACGTAAGATAGCCGTGATTAGTTTTGACATCTCCGAGGTCTGGGATCTCCAGACTTGTCAGGGAGTAAAAGTCATGTATCGCGACTATCAAAATCAGGAAGCCTCAATTCAAATTAATAAATAACTAACCTAAAAAAACACGCTAAACAACAATGGCACAGAATCAAAACCAACAGCAAGAGCTGAAAATCGAACTCTCTCCCGAAGTAGCTAAAGGTAACTATTGCAACCTGGCAATGATTGCCCACGGTCCCAACGAATTTTTCATGGACTTCATTACCGTAGCCCCTAACATGAACCCCGCCCGCGTTCAGACTCGCGTCATCATGACCCCTGAAAACGCCAAGCAGCTCCTCCATGCCTTGGCTGAAAACGTGCAGCGCTACGAAAAGACCTTCGGCGAAATCAAGCCCCGCCAGCCCAAGCAAAACCCCGGCCAAAACGGCGGTATCCCCAATCCGTTCATGGCCTAAGACGGCTTGTTGAGGGTTTAGTGTTGAGGGTCTCAAACCTTAAACACTAAACACTAAACACTAAACACTAAAAAATTCCCCCAAATGATCAAGCCAAACAACTTGACAATCTACAACTCTCTCAGCCGCACCAAGCAACTATTTCAGCCGCTTCACCCGGAGCGCGTCGGCATGTATGTCTGTGGCCCGACGGTTTATGGCGATGGCCATTTGGGTCACGCCCGTCCCGCCATCACGTTTGACGTCCTTTTCCGCTACCTGACCTACTTAGGCTACAAAGTGCGCTATGTCAGAAACATCACCGACGTAGGCCACTTGGAAAACGACGCAGACGAGGGCGAGGATAAAATCGCCAAGAAAGCCCGCTTAGAGCAACTGGAGCCGATGGAAGTGGTTCAGCATTATCTGAACCGCTACCATAAGGCGATGGAACGCCTCAACGTGCTTCCCCCGTCGATCGAGCCTCATGCCTCGGGACATATTATTGAGCAAATCAATTACGTCCAGAAGATTCTTGACGCCGGATATGCATATATTTCAGACGGTTCAGTCTATTTCGACGTGCCCAAGTATAACCGAGACCACCCTTACGGCAAGCTTTCCGGGCGCAACATTGACGAACTGCTCGCCAACACCCGCGAACTTGACGGACAGTCAGAAAAGCATCATCCCGCTGACTTTGCCCTCTGGAAAAAGGCCGCGCCCGAACACATCATGCACTGGCCCTCGCCCTGGAGCGAAGGATTCCCGGGGTGGCACTTGGAATGTTCCACGATGGGCGAAAAATACCTCGGCGAAACGTTTGACATTCACGGCGGCGGCATGGACCTTATGTTCCCCCACCATGAATGTGAGATAGCCCAGTCCGTGGCACACAACGGCCATGATGCCGTAAAGTATTGGATGCACAACAATATGATTACCATCAACGGCAAGAAGATGGGTAAATCATACGGCAACTTCATCACCCTCGACGAATTTTTCGACGGCACGCATGAAAAGCTCGAGCAGCCCTATTCGCCGATGACTATCCGCTTCTTTATCCTGATGGCTCAATATCGCTCAACCCTCGACTTCAGCAATGAAGCCCTCCAGGCCGCTGAAAAGGGGCTCAAGCGCATCCTTGAAGGCTGGAAGCGTCTCCAGGACCTTAAGTCCTCGGAAGAATCCACGCTAAAACTTGACGGAATCGAAGAGAAGATGCAGGAGGCGATGGACGACGATTTGAATACTCCTATCGTCATCGGCCACCTCTTTGACCTCTGCCGCATGATCAACCAGGTCAATGACGGCACGGCCAAGGCCACTCAGGCCGATATCGACTTGATGAAGCGCCTGTTTAGCGACTATCTCTTTGACATTATGGGGATTCTGCCGCCTGAAGGAGCTACGGACGGAGTCAATCTCAAACCTTATCAGGACGCCGTAGACCTCCTGCTCGAAATCCGCGCCGAAAGTAAAGCGAAGAAAGATTGGGCCACGAGCGACCTTATCCGCAACCGCATGGCCGAAATTGGCTTCCAGGTCAAAGATACCAAAGACGGCGCCGAATGGACGCTTTAACATGAATGTACGTCTCGGAGTTTGCAAAATTGATTCTTGACCGGCTCCCCTACGAGCCGACTCAACAGCAAGAGGTTACGGCTCAGGCGCTTGCGCGTTTTTGTCGCAGCTCAGCCTCCCATGAATCAATTTTCCTGCTCTGCGGCTATGCGGGCACGGGCAAGACCACGCTGGTCAGCGCCCTGGTCCGTGCCCTCCATGAGGTGGAGATTCCGACGGTGCTACTTGCGCCGACCGGCCGCGCCGCAAAGGTCCTGGCAGCCTACGCCGACTATCCGGCCTCGACGATTCACCGGAAAATTTACTATCCGCCTGGCCAGGGGAAACCCTTTGCCGCCGTCATGGATAATCCGCACAAAAACACCATATTCATAGTCGACGAAGCCTCGATGATCGGAGCCAAGGACGCGGGGTCAGACGTCTTGACCGACCTGATTCATTACGTCTACTCAGGCCATTATTGCCGCATTATCTTCGTAGGCGACACGGCTCAGCTGCCACCCGTAGGCTGCGACAATTCGCCGGCGCTGCGGCCGGAAGAACTGCGCAGCTATGGACTGAGAGTCAGCCGGGTACAACTGACCCATACGGTGCGCCAGGCCGGTTCAAGCGGTATCCTTTTCAATGCCACTGCCCAGCGCAAGCAAATGCTCCTCGACCCCTTGGAGCGACCTTACTTCAACTTTAACTTCGACGATGTCTTTGCCCTTCCCGGCGAAGAACTTCAGGACACCATTGCCGAGCTATACTCAGCCGATGGCATTGACGAAACGGTCCTGATTACCCGGGCCAACTGGCGCGCCACGAAGTTTAACCTCGCCATTCGCGCGCAAATCCTTGACCGCACGGAGGAATTGAGCCGCGAGGAGCTGCTGCTCGTGGCCAAAAACAATTATCACTGGGCGTCGAAAATCCGCGAGTTAGACTTCATTGCCAACGGCGATACGGCGCGCATAGTGCGCATCTATTCAACCGAGGAGCGCTATGGTTTCCGCTTTGCCGATGTCAGGGTGGAGTTCCCTTACCGCTCAGTTGAGCTTGATTGCAAAATCATCCTGGAATGTCTGACCTCTGATGCTCCGGCGCTGACGGCCGAGCAGCAGCAGGCGCTCTTTGACGCCGTCTATTCCGACCCTACCCTCTTCTCCGAATCCACTCCGCGCTACGTGCGTCTGAAAGCCATGAAAGCCAACCCCTATTTTCAAGCCCTTCAGGTCAAGTATGCCTACGCAATCACCTGCCATAAAGCGCAGGGCGGCCAATGGACCAACGTCATTGCCGACCTTGGCGGCGTGCAGCCCGAAGCGCTGTTGACGCTTGATTTCCACCGTTGGCTTTACACGGCCACCACACGCGCCACCAAACGACTTTTCTACCTGAATCCCTTTTAACCGACAAAGTATAAATCAGCATGGAACATTTCTTCCTCTTTGAGCCGGAAAACTTCCGCATATTCCTTTGGGCGATGGCCGCCACGGCCGTCATCGTCTTCATAGCCTTGAATTTCGTTGAAGCGGGCTATGGCGTGGCCTACACCAAGAAATGGGGCCCGACGATAAATAACCGCTTAGGTTGGGTCCTGATGGAAGCCCCGGTGTTTATCGTGATGTGCATCCTGTGGCTCTGCTCGTCGCGGCGCTTTGAGACAGCCCCGTTAGTGATGTTCTGCATCTTCCAGATGCATTATTTCCAGCGCTCGTTTATCTTCCCGCTGCTGATCAAGACCCGCGGCAAGATGCCCCTGTCAGTCATGCTCATGGGTATCACGTTTAATACCCTGAATGCCCTTATGCAGGGCGGATGGATCTTCTACGTATCCTCGCCCGAGCGCTATCCGGCGTCATGGCTTGGGAGCTGGCAGTTCATCCTCGGCACGGTGATTTTCCTCTGGGGAATGTATACCAACATTCAGAGTGACAGCATCATCCGCAACCTCCGCAAGCCGGGCGACACACGCCATTATCTTCCCCGAGGCGGGATGTTCCGCTACGTAACCTCGGCCAACTATCTCGGCGAATTCATGGAGTGGGTCGGTTTCGCAGTGCTGACATGGTCATGGGCCGGCGCCGTATTCGCCCTTTGGACGTTTGCCAACCTCGCTCCCCGCGCCCGCAAAATCAACGGCCGCTACGAGCGCGAGTTCGGCCCCTTGAGTCAGAAATCAATAATTCCTTTTATATATTAAACAGTTTATGAAAAAATTGCTTCTCGCAGTCATGTTGACTGTCATTGCCGCCATGGGCGCAAACGCCCAAGTCAAAAAAGCGCCTAACTTCACTCTCCCTGACGCTCAGGGCAAGATGGTATCCCTTAACTCCCTGCGCGGCAACTGGGTGGTACTTGATTTTTGGGGCTCATGGTGCGGATGGTGCATCAAGGGTATTCCCCAGATGAAGGAAAACTATGCCGAACTCGGCTCAAAAGTAAAGTTCGTCGGCATCGCGTTCGGCGACGACAAGCAGACCTGGCTGGGCGCCCTGAAGAAGTATCAGCTCCCTTGGATAAACCTTTGGGAGAACCCGGAAATTGACCGCAAGAATTCGGTTGTCACGCTTTATGGCGTCAGCGGCTTTCCGACCAAGATGATTATCAACCCGGACGGATATATCGTGAACACTACCGTAGGCGAAGACCCGGAATTTTACGAAATCCTTAAAGCCCTTATAAAATGAGAATGGACGGACGCCGCACCAGCGGCAACGTTGACGACCGCCGCGGTCAGCGCGGCCCGGGCGGCAAGGTTATTGGCGGAGGCATTGTAGGCATTATAGCCGTGGTCCTGATGACACTGTTTTCGGGCGGCGGAATCGGTGATATTTTCAGCAATCTTGCTAACTCCGGGCAGCTCTCCGGCCTGACCCCGAATGCGGGCTATGCGGAGGATTATCAGCCTGACGCCGAGGATGAGCGCCTGAAAGAATTTGCCTCTCAGATACTTGCCGGCACGGAAGACGTCTGGACCGCCGAATTTCGCCGCCAGGGCTGGGGCGAATATGAGTGTCCGAAGATGGTACTCTTCTCGGGTGCCGTCTCCTCCGGCTGCGGCAACGCCACTTCGCAGACAGGTCCGTTCTATTGCTCGGCCGACAAGACAGTCTATATTGACCTGGACTTCTTCAAGCAGATGAAACAACAGATCGGCGCCGACGGCGATTTTGCATACGCATACGTGATAGCTCACGAAGTGGGACATCACGTTCAGCAGCAGCTTGGAATCCTCGGCGAAGCCCATGAGAAAATGAGCCGCATGAGCGAGAAGGAAGCGAATAAAATCAGTGTGCGCCTTGAACTGCAGGCCGACTTCTTTGCGGGCGTGTGGGCCAATCTCGACAACAAGATGTTTAACTCCCTGGAGCCGGGCGACATTCAGAACGCCATCGACGCCGCCTCAAAAATCGGCGATGACTACCTTCAAAAGAAGGCCTACGGACGCGAAATCCCTGACAGCTTCAACCATGGCCGCTCCGAGCAGCGTGTGCGCTGGCTATCAAAGGGTATCAAAACCGGCGACGTAAGCCAAGGGGATTCCTTCAGCCCCGCCTACGACTCCCTCTAAGCGAAAAATCGGATAAATTGCGTGGAATTTCGAAAAATTTGCGTATTTTTGCACTATGATTTCGCGAATAATTGACGAAAAAGAGATTGCCAAGTTGCGCAAGCTGCTTGAGGGCGCTGACAGGATTATCATCACTTGTCACCTCACACCTGACGGCGACGCTATCGGCTCGTCGTTGGGCCTGGCCCACGTCCTCGGCGCTATCGGAAAGCGCGTTACGGTATTGACGCCTGACGCCGTGCCCAAGCATCTGCGGTTCCTCCCCGGGGTACGGGACACCATGGCGTTCTCCTCCTACGAGGAATATGGCACCAAACTTCTGCGCGATGCAGACTTGATTTTCTGCCTGGACTATAACGAGCCCAAGCGGGTTGACCGCATGGAGAGCGCTTTAGTGGACTCCAAGGCACCGAAAGTCCTGATTGACCACCATCTGAATCCCGGAAAGTTTACCGAGGTGACTATCAGCCACCCGGAGGTAAGCTCCACGTCGATGTTGGTTTTTCGCACAATCTGCCGCCTGGAACTGTTTGACAAGATTGACCGCGCCGCCGCTGAATGTATCTTCTGCGGAATGATGACCGACACGGGCAACTTCTCCTATAACTCCAATGATCCGGACCTGTATACGGTCATAGCCGAACTGCTCCGCAAGGGAATCGACAAGGATGCGATTTATTCGCGTGCAATGAACACCAAGTCTCTTTCGGCCATGCGCCTCAACGGCTATGCCTTAGGCGAAAAAATGGAACTTTTCCCTGACCATAAATGTTCTGTCATCTCCCTGAATGCCGATGAGCTCAAACGATTCGGCTATGAGAAGGGCGACACCGAAGGCCTTGTCAACCAGCCCCTGGCGCTGCCTACGGTCCAGTGGAGCGTCTACCTTCGCGAAGACCCGGAGCAAATCAAGGTGAGCATGCGCAGCAAAGGCTCATTTCCCGTCAATCGCGTGTGTTCCGAGCTCTTTGGCGGCGGCGGCCACCTGAACGCTGCCGGAGGCGAATTTAAAGGCTCACTCGAGGAGTGTATCGCCCTCCTTAAAGAACACATGGCCGACTACGACTCTTTCTTACCCTCTGAACCTCAGAAAAAATGAAAAAATTTAAGTTTTTAGCCCTCATAGCCGTAGCGCTCTGCCTCCTGCCCGCATGTAAGGACAAGGAGAGCTATGCCGACCTCCTGCGCGACGAAAACCAGGCGGTAAACGCCTACCTTGCCGGCTATCCGGTCATCAGCACTATTCCGGCCGACGGCGAATTCATCACTACCCAGGATATTATGCAGACTCAGGGCCTGTCACGCGAAGAGGCCGAACTGCTCACGCCGTTTTATCGCATGGATGATGACGGCTACGTCTACATGCAGGTAGTCAATCCCGGACTGACCGACAGCAAGGCCCAGGAAAATCAGCTGATTTATTTCCGCTTCACGCGTTATAACCTCAAGGCCTGGTATGAATATGACACCTGGACCCCGTCAGGCAACGCGACGGACTTAGGAACAAACACGACCTCGTTTCGCTACAAAAACACGACGCTTCAGTCAACTACCCAATGGGGCGAAGGTATCCAGGTCCCCTTGGAGTACCTGAATCTGGGCTGTGAGGTCAACATAATCATCAAGTCCTACATGGGCCCGGAGGACGAAATCACCAACGTCTATCCCTATCTCTACAAAATCCGCTATTTCGAATCAAAAGTTTAAATTCATCCATTAATATGTCACTCATTAAGTCAATTTCCGGCATCCGCGGAACCATTGGCGGTCGTCCCGGCGAAGGCCTCAGCCCCCTCGACGTGGTAAAATTCACCGCCGCCTACGCCAAATTCATTGCAAAATCTACCCCCGTCAAGAGCCGCACCATCGTAGTCGGCCGCGACGCTCGCCTTAGCGGCGAAATGGTTGACAAACTCGTTGTCGGCACTCTCATGGGTATGGGATTCGACGTTGTCAACATCGGCCCCGCTTCCACTCCCACCACTGAAATCGCCGTTACCGGTGAAGGCGCTTGCGGCGGCATCATCCTGACTGCCAGCCATAACCCCAAGCAGTGGAACGCCCTGAAGCTCCTCAACCATAAAGGCGAATTCCTCAATGCCGCCGAAGGCGCCGAAGTGCTCGCAATCGCCGCTGCCGACGATTACACCTTCGCTGAAGTTGACGCTCTCGGACATGAATTTGTAAACAATACCTATAACCGCCGCCATATCGACTCCGTATTGGCTCTCCCGCTGGTCGACGTCGAAGCCATCCGCAAGGCCAACTTCACCGTGGCCGTCGACGCTGTAAACTCCGTGGGCGGTGTCGTTATTCCTCAGCTGCTCCGTGCCCTCGGCGTGGAAAACGTCGTTGAACTCAACTGCGAAGCCACCGGCAAATTTGCCCACACCCCCGAACCTATCCCGGAAAATCTCACTCAGATCGCTGACCTGATGAAGGAGGGTAAGGCTGACGTCGGCTTCGTTGTGGACCCCGACGTAGACCGCCTCGCTATCGTGATGGAAAACGGCGAAATGTTTGTTGAAGAATATACGCTCGTAGCCGTGGCTGACTACGTACTGAGCCATACTCCCGGCGCCACGGTCAGCAACCTCAGCTCAAGCCGCGCCCTGCGCGACGTAACCCGCGCTCATGGCTGCAACTACTCGGCATCGGCCGTAGGCGAAGTCAATGTGGTCACCGAAATGAAGCGCACCGGCGCCGTAATCGGCGGCGAAGGAAACGGCGGAGTGATTTATCCCGAACTCCACTATGGCCGCGACGCCCTCGTCGGAGTCGCTCTCTTCCTGACCCTCATGGCCAAGAGTGGCAAGAAAGTAACCGACTCAAAGCCGGTTATCCCCCCTATGCCATCGCCAAGAACAAGATTGAACTGACCCCGGAAATCAACGTCGACGCAATCCTTGAAGCTGTCAAGCAGAAGTTTGCCGCCGAAGAAATCACTGATATTGACGGCGTCAAGATTGACTTCGCCGACAAGTGGGTCCACCTGCGCAAGAGCAACACCGAGCCGATCATCCGCATCTATTCCGAAGCCTCAACCATGGAACAGGCCGAAGAACTTGCCGATCAGATCAAAGCCGTAATCAACTCATTAGTGTGAAAATAAAGCTTATATCAATGGTGGCGGCGCTGCTATGTGGCATCGCCGCCGCTTTTTCTCAGCAGCCGGGCGCCCTGGTCCGGTTGAGCGTAGTCAGCATGCGTTCGGAGCCCCGCCACGGAGCCGAACAAATCAGTCAGGCCCTGATGGGGACCCCATGTGTAATCCTCGAAAAAGGCGCTGACTGGAGCCGCGTGCGCACCCCCGACGGATACGAAGGATGGATTATCAACCATTCGCTGGCCTTCAAGTCGCCTAAGGAGATGGCCGATTGGGAAAACTCGCGCCTGATGATGGTGACCGCACCTTTTGAGCTGCACGATGCCGACCGCCGGACCGACCTTGTCAACGGCGACGTGCTCCAAGCCGTCGGCGCCGATTCGCTTCGCCTGCCCGACGGGCGCATGATTCTTGCGCCCAAAGGAGCCGTAGAGCCGTTGGCCGACGTCAAAGCGCGTCCGTTTGACGCGACGAAACTGCCCCTGTGGGCCGAGCAATACTTGGGAGTACCCTACGTCTGGGGGGGCCTTTCAAGCAAGGGAATGGACTGCTCCGGACTGGTCAGGATGGCCTACGCCGCCCAGGGGCGAATACTTCCGCGTGATGCCTGGCAGCAGGCCCTTGAAGGCAAGGAAATCTCAGCCAACGAACTGCAGCCCGGTGACCTGATTTTCTTCGGGCGTAAAAAAATCACCCATGTGGCCATCTATGCCGGCAATGGCGAATACATCCACGCCTCACAGATGGTCCGCCGAAACTCCCTCAACCCCAAATCGCCCCTCTACATCCCGATGCCCCCAATCAAGGCCCGCCGACGAATAACGCGTTAACCGCCGCCGGACTTAACCAATCACAATCTTCATCTAAACTTTTATGCCACACAAAATTTTAATCATCATCTTTCTCTTTCTATGTCAAACCGCCCTTATATCTGCAAATGGCGAAAACGCGGAGCGAAATGACTCGTCGGCGACCATAATAGCCGCGAAAAAGGACAGCGCCGCCGTAAAGACAGCGCCGCCGGTGGTCCATCCGCCGATCGGCGAGGAAGTCAAGTTTGGCGACAGCCTCTCAATCCGCCTGGAGAAAAAGCTTCAGAACTATTCTTATGGCGGCTCTCAGACGCCTGACCCCGACGTTTATTCGCCCAAAAGCGTGAATATTCATCCTTCGGGCCGGAAATTTTATGTCAACTCCCTTGAAGGAGGCAAGACGGTGGTCTACTCCCTTCCGGAAGCCGAAAAAATTGCCGTCATCAATCATCGATTTGATTCTGACGATGCACCTCTGTGGGCTCCGGCCTCGGGGCTATTTCGCTTCCGACATTATTCATCGAACCTGAACACTTTTATGGGCAAGCCGGTTGAGAGCACCTTCAGCCATGGCGGACGCTATCTATGGGTGCCCTATTATCGCCGCTCATTTGACATTAACGCTCAGGACCCGTCAGCCCTGGCGGTTATCGACACGTCGGGTGACTCCATCATCCGAATCATGGAGACGGGCGTATTACCCAAGATGATAGCCACTTCACCGGACGGAACGACGATTGCCGTCACCCACTGGGGTGACAATACCGTCAGCCTCATCGACATAGCCTCCGACGCCCCTTCGGAGTGGAAATACAAAGCCCTGATCCCGGTCGGCACTCAGCTTTTTCACAATTTCAGTCTGAGCGTCCCGGTGGATCGCGACTCAAATTCGGGCGAAGCCCTGCGCGGCACGGTCTTCACCCCTGACGGCCGGTATCTGCTGATAGGTTGCATGGGCGGGAGCGGCGGAATTGCCGTAATCGACCTTGAAAAGGAAAAATTCATCGGCAAACTGACCGGGGGAATGACAAATGTGCGCCATTTGGTCATCAACGGCGATTGGCTATATGCAAGTATCAATACCGCAGGATTGGTAAAACGGGCTCCGATGGCGGGCATAATGGAATCCATTGCAGAATTGGGAAATGTCTCTGCGGTCAACGGGCCGCAATGGCAGACGGCAAAAGTGGCTCCCGGAGCGCGAACCATCGCACTCTCTCCTCAAGGCGATTACATCTTCGCGGCATGTAACAGCGGAAGCATGATTTGCATCGTGGACTCCTCGATGCAGAAGATTGCGGAAATTCCGGCAGACTCTTATCCCGTAGGACTCGATATATCGCCTGACGGGCAATGGCTAATCTCAACGTCGCAAGGTAAACACCATGTTGGCGGAAACTGCGTGGACATCTTCCGTCTGACCGGGATAAAGCCCCTGCCCGCGGAAATCGTTGAAACCCCTGCAGAGGCCGAGGCTACAGAAATTACAGCTCAGTCCGAGCAAAGCGAATTTCCGACGAAATTAGTAGTCTGCATCGCGGCGGTCATCTTAGTCTTGCTGACAGGAATAATCCTCCGTAAAAAAAAGAAATAGCCGTGCGGGAAAATAAAAAAATTTCATTTTTTACTTCTTAATTCCTAATTTTTTCGTATCTTTGCGCCATCCTAATACTAAATAAACCATAAAGTTTGACACCAAACTAATAATAATCGGGTCGGAAAAGGTGTCGTTTCGGCCAATTACCATCACTATCACTATGAAAAAAATTAAAGTTATCCTCTCAATCGCAGTTCTCGCCCTCAGTGCCTCACTGACCTCCTGCAGCAAATCCAACGAAGCCCTCCTGAACGAATATCAGGACCTCGTTAACGAAATGGTTGAAGCTGTCAAGAATGGTGATGAGGCTAAACTTGAAAAAATCAGCAAGAAAGGCGAAGCTCTTGAAGCCGAATTGGAAAAACGTGACCTTACGGCCGAAGAAAAGCAGCAAATGGTAAAAATCGCCCAAGAAGCCGCTTCTACCATGGTCTCAAACGCAATGCAAGGCGCCGCCGACATGGGCTTTGACATGGACGAAATCATGGACGCCATCGACGAATAATCTTCCAACGAACTAAATTCTCAGCCGGGGGATGCGTTATAGCGCACTCCCCCGTTTTTTGTTTCCCAGAGTGGACTTTCGCACGGCAATAATATTCACAAATTTTTCGTATATTTGCAGCATCTTAACTCATAATTAACCAATAACAATGAAAAAATTCAAAGCAATCCTTTCCATCGCTGCTCTCAGCTTGGCCATGACCCTAAGCGCATGCAGCAAGTCAAATGACAGCGCTAATGATGATGACGACAGCACGCCCGTAAAAGAAGAAACTTCAGGCAAATCGGCTTCCGACCCCGATGTAGACCTCATCGGCGGTAAGGACTCTGATTCTGACAACTCCGCATTTTCATTAGGCAAGTCCAACGAAGCATTGATCAAGGAATACCAAAAACTTTGCAACGAGATGGTTGAAGCTGTCAAGAATGGTGATGAGGCTAAACTTGAAAAAATCAGCAAGAAAGGCGAAGCTCTTGAAGCCGAATTGGAAAAACGTGACCTTACGGCCGAAGAAAAGCAGCAAATGGTAAAGATCGCCCAAGAAGCTGCTTCTACCATGGTCTCAAACGCAAGCATTGACATGGACGAAATCATGGGCGGTGACGAATACTAATCTTCCATCGATCTAAATTCTCAGCCGGGGGATGCGTTATAGCGCACTCTCCGGTTTTTTGTGCAGTTTTTTCGATTGTGGGATAGGAGTTTTCAAATTTTTTCGTAACTTTGCAGCTCTTTAACGCACATAAATATATACGAACCAATGAAAAAGTTTAAAACATTCCTTTACATCGCCTGTGTTGCCTTCTGCGTAGCTCTGACCGCTTGCAACAAATCCGCTGAAACCGCCACGACCGAAGAAGAACCCGAAGTAGACGACATTCAGCAATATGAAGCGATCTGCAATCAGATAATCGAGGCCATGAATAATGGCAATGAAGAAGAATATGATCGCCTCTATGACGAATTAGAGAGCCTGACCGAAGAACTTGACAGCCTTTCAGCAGATGAATTTAATCGACTTCAGCAAATCAACGCTAAGTTTAACGAGCAGTTTATGCAGTTTCAAGACGCATTTTCCGTTGACCGCTTACACGACATCATCACCACCGCGAAGAACGTCACCCAGGCTGAACCGTCAGAGGAACAAACCGCCTCTCAACAAGATAAGTAACTCAAACAACATACGATCCAATGAAAAAATTTAAACTCATCCTCTCAATGGCGGTTATCGCATTCAGCGTTTCACTGACCGCATGCGGCGGTTCCAACAGCGAAGAGAACGCCAATCAAGCCGATACCGAAACCGCCATCAAGGAATGTGAAACCATCGGCAACGAACTGATTGAAGCCCTGAAGTCCGGTAACAACGCCAAGGCAGACGAGCTCTTTGAAAAGCTTCAGAACTTGATGGATTCCATTAATACAACAATGGCTCCCACCCCGGAACAGAAAGAGTTGCTTGGAGCAA
>CAMWSN010000010.1 GCA_947176925.1 uncultured Porphyromonadaceae bacterium | reverse complement strand
GCCAGAAGAGGCGGTCGTCATCGCCAAGGAAGGGTGCGTTCTCCATCTGGCTCTGGTGTTTGAGGATTGAGTTGCGCTTGAAGCGGAGTTCCTCAGGCGAGATGGGCACTGCCATTTCGATGTGGTCGATTTCCCATTCTGCCCATGCACCACGGTACATCCAGATGCGGCAGTCTTTCATCCATTCATCGTCCTTGCATTCGTCGATTACGGCGAAAACGGCGTCGGTGCAGACGCGGTGGGTGCCGTGGGGGTCGGCAAGGTCACCGGCCACGAAGATTTCGTGGGGCTTGACGCTGAGGATCAGGTCGCGAACGATTTCGATGTCTTTTTCGGTCAGGTCGCCCTTCTTGATAGCTCCGGTTTCATAGAACGGGAGGCGGAGGAAGTGGACGTTTTCGGGTTTAACACCGATGTATTTACAAGCGGTGCGGGCTTCGGCCTGGCGAATCATGGTCTTGATAGTGCGGATGTCGGCGCTGTCTTTTTCGCCGGCTTTCTTGTTGGCCACGAATTCGTTGATTTCCTTTGACTTCTGTTTGAAGTTGTCGTTGTCGAATCCGAAGATGGGGGCGATGTAGTCATTGAGCATGATGTAGCGCATCATATCTTCGTCGCCGACGGCGATATTGCCGGACGTTTCGTATGCAACGTGAACGTCGTGGCCTTGGTCAACGAGGCGCTTGAAGGTGCCACCCATTGAGATTACGTCGTCGTCAGGGTGGGGAGAGAAGATGATTACGCGTTTGGGATAGGGGTTGGCGCGTTCGGGACGATAAGTATCGTCGGCGCCGGGTTTGCCGCCGGGCCATCCGGTGATGGTGTGCTGGAGTTCGTTGAAGACTTTGATGTTGACGTTGTAGCCGCTGCCGTAGAGAGCAAGGAGCTCGCCGAGACCGTGGTCGTTATAGTCCTGGTTGGTGAGCTTGAGGATCGGTTTGCCGGTCTGGAGGCAGAGCCAGACGATAGCGCGGCGGATGAGCTTGTCGTTCCATTCGCAGTTGGTTACGAGCCAGGGACGGGCGATGCGCGTAAGGTTCTCGGCGGCATTGATGTCGAGGACCAGGGTAGTGCGGGAGTGGCCCTGGAGAAGCGATGCGGGAACGTTAGGCGTAGCGGGACCTTCGACGGCTTTCTTGACGATTTCGGCGCGGTTTTCACCCCAGGCCATGGAAATGATGCGGCGAGAGGAGAGGATGTTGCTCATGCCGAGGGTCACGGCGGTGGTGGGAGCGGGGTCAACGCCGTAGGAAGAACCGATGTTCTGGCGCTGTTCGGCGCTGAGGAGCACGAGGCGGCAAACGCTTGAAGCCGTAGAACCGGGTTCATTGAATCCGAGGGTTCCGTGGGGGCCAACCTGGCAGAGGACAAGGTCAAGGCCACCGGCGTTTTCGATTTGGTTTTCGTAGTCGCGACACATTTCGCCGATTTTTTCCTTGCTTACGGAGAGATTGAAGGTGTGGAAATTTTCAGCGGGGATGTCAATCTGGTCAATGACGTTTTCTTTGAGGCGGATTACGGTAGAGGTGCCGTTGTCCTTGCCGTCGCTATAGAAGTCACAGAGGTTGAAGATAATGGTATTTTTGAAGCTTACCTTTCCGGCCTTGTAGGCGTCAACGAGGGCTGCAGCCACGGAGCGGACGCTGTTGCCGGCACCGAGGGCCATGACGAACTTGCCGCGTTTTGCTTCGGCGCGTTGCAGGGCGTGGATTACGTGTTCGGCAATACCTTCAGAGGCTTCCTGGATTGTCTCATAAATCTTTGTGTCGATTTTTTCTTCGCGGGTCAGGGCCGCTAACTCGATTTCGTCGCCGGGGTTATAGTAGCGAGAGGGAATCGAATCCAGTTTAATCTTGGAACTAAGATTGGTTTTCATGGGAACGTGAATGAATGTATGTAGTTTTAATGGTATTCCCGTAGGGAGTCGAACCCTAATCGTCGGAACCGGAATCCGATATTCTATCCATTGAACTACGGGAACGGATTTTATACTGCAAAGGTACGAAAAAAAATTAAAAGTGAAAAATTAAAAATGCAAAATAAGTAATAAATGAAGAATGAAAAATTAAAAATGAATGATTTTAAGTGGGGGTAAAGATGAAAAAATAGGGTATTGGAGGATTTTTCATTATTCATTTTTAATTTTTCATTTAAAATGCGTAAATTTGCAGAGATGAAAATTGAAAGATGGGCGGAGCTTGCTCCGCTGACCACTTTTGGAATACCGGCGCGGACTGCCGCGCTTGTAACGTGGGCCGACGCCGAGGATTTGCGTCATGTTATGGCCGATGAGTCGCTCCCGCGCCCGTTGAAGGCGGTCGGGGGCGGCAGTAATCTGCTGTTTACCGGCGACTTTGAGGGTACGGTACTTCTGCGCGAAGTGCGTCCTGATGAGCGCTTTGTTCCGGGCCTTCCCGTTTCGGGCGGGATGGTTCTTGACGATTTTTGCCGTCAGGCGGCCGACGCCGGAATTCGCGGTCCGGAGAACCTTAGCGGTATACCCGGGACTATCGGTGGCGCTTTGGTGCAAAATGCCGGAGCATACGGCGCGGAAATCGGTGAGTTTCTTGCTGTCGCGCGTGTTTTTGACCTTACTTCGGGCGAGGTGATGACCGTCAATCGCGAGTGGATGCAATTTTCCTATCGCCATTCGCGGCTGAAAGCCGAGGAAGGACGCTATATTATAATAGACGCTCTGTTTGAATTTCCGGAGGATGCCGCTCCAAGGCTTGATTATGGCAATCTGAGCCGTGAGCTGCAGGGCGTGGAACCAACTCCCCTGGCCGTCCGTCAGGCGGTTCTGCGCGTGAGGAATTCCAAGCTCCCTCAGCCCGCTGAGGTCGGCTCTGCCGGCTCGTTCTTCCGTAATCCGGAGGTCGCTCCTGAATTACTTGAACCGGATATGCCCCGTTTCCTTTTGCCTTCCGGCCTGGCAAAAGTCCCGGCTGCATGGTTGATTGACCGTTGCGGCTTCAAGGGGGTCAGGCGTGGCGGCGCGATGGTTTGGCCGCTGCAGCCCTTGGTTATCTGCAACCCTGAATTTAAGGCCACGGCCTCAGATGTGGTCACTCTTGAAAATGAAATAATCAGCGCTGTCAAGGAGCGCTTTAACATTACCCTCCTGGCGGAGGTTGAACACGTATGAGTAAACTGATAATTGAAGGCGGTCGCAGCCTGAGCGGTTCGATTACCCCTATGGGCGCTAAGAATGAAGCGCTTCAAGTTATTTGCGGCACACTGTTGACGCGTAAAGAAGTGGAGATTGACAATGTCCCGGAGATTCTTGACGTCATGAATCTGATTGACCTGATGGGGCGCATGGGTGTTGCCGTCACCCGCCGCGGACATGGGAAGTATACTTTCTGTGCTGAAAATATCGATGCGGACTATGTGGATTCCGACGACTATATCAGGCGCTGTGCGGGACTTCGCGGCTCGGTTCTTTTGGTCGGTCCGCTTTTGGCGCGTTTAGGTCGGGCATATTTCCCGAAGCCCGGAGGTGACAAAATCGGTCGCCGTAAGGTCGATACTCATATCCAGGGACTGATTAACCTTGGGGCGACTCTTGAAGTCACTTCCCGCGGCGACTCTTTCCTGCTGACCGCTCCGAAGGGGGGGCTCAAAGGCTGCGAAATGCTCCTTGATGAGGCTTCGGTCACGGGTACGGGTAATATTCTGATGGCTGCGGCGCTTGCCAAGGGCGTCAGCCGGATCTATAATGCGGCTTGTGAGCCATACGTCCAGCAGCTCTGCCGGATGTTGATGGCAATGGGTGTCAAGATTGAAGGCCTTGCCTCCAATTTGCTGACAATCCATGGCGTCGGTTCGGCTGAATCTCTGAAGGGGACGAGACATAGCGTGCTCCCTGACATGATTGAGGTCGGTTCCTTCATAGGGATGGCGGCGATGACCCGCAGCGCCATTACAATAAAAAACGTAAGCTACCAGAATCTTGGTATCATCCCCGAGAGTTTCCGCCGCCTCGGCATTAAGCTTGAACAGCGTGGCGATGACATCTATGTTCCGGCTCAGGATTCTTATGTTATCGATTCGGCGCTTGACGGTTCGATAATGACGATTGCCGACGCTCCGTGGCCCGGTCTGACGCCTGACCTTCTTAGTGTGATGCTCGTCGTGGCCACTCAATGTCAAGGTTCAGTGCTGATTCATCAGAAGATGTTTGAGAGCCGTCTGTTCTTCGTTGATAACCTGATTGATATGGGCGCGCAGATTATTCTCTGTGATCCTCATCGCGCAGTGGTCATCGGTCATGATCATCAGCATCAGCTTCGCGCCAACAACATGAGTAGCCCTGACATCCGCGCCGGTATCGCCCTGTTGATAGCCGCGCTGAGCGCCAAGGGGACAAGCGTCATAGACAATATCCAGCAGATTGACCGCGGATATGAGGATATAGAGGCTCGCCTCAACGCACTGGGGGCTAACGTAATCCGTCAGGACTGATAAGATGGTAGGGAATCTATTGGCCCGCTATACGTGGGTGGTTGATACTCTGCGTCGCTACGGGCGCATCAGTCGCTCGGAATTCAACAAGCGTTGGGCCGACAGTAGCTACGGCAATGGGGAACCGATGCCCCGCCGCACCTTTTATAATTACCGGCAGAATATTCTGGAACTCTTCGGTATTGAAATCGCCTTTGACCGACGCACGAATGAATATTACATCCGGGAGCTTGACATGAACGGGGGTGACGGCTCGCTGACGGACTGGCTGCTCAATTCTGCGGCCATGAGCGGCGTGCTTTCAGATGCCAAGGCGGTTAGCCACCGGGTGTTCGTCGAAGAGGTGCCCTCGGCGCGTGATAATTTGGCGCCGATTCTCGATGCGCTGAATCAGGATATTTCTATTCGCTTCACCTATAACCCGTATACGCGTTCAAGACCTACTCCGGGAGTGGAGGTAGAGCCGTATTTGCTCAAGCTTTTCCGCCAACGCTGGTATGTCGCGGGGTTGAATGTCAGTGAAAATCGCCTGAAGACTTACGCTCTTGACCGCATGACGGGGATAGAGCTGACCGGTCGGCGATTTGAGATGCCGGGGGATTTTGACCCGCAGGAATATTTCCGCCATAGTTTCGGCATAGTCGTTGATGCGTCGGAGCCGCGTTTGGTCACGTTGCGCACCGACCCGAAGCAGGCAAAATATCTGCGAGCTCTTCCGCTTCATCCCTCTCAGTCAGAGATGATTCACGATCAATTTTCCGATTTCAGCTATAAAATATTGCTTACGGAGGATTTTATCAAGGAGCTGATGGCCCTTGGTCCGGCGGTAAAGGTCATCTCGCCTCCGGAACTGCGGATGCTGCTGACGTCTCGCCTCCGGGAAACTTTGGACCAGTATTAGAGCATCGTAAACGCGCGCTTGATGGCGGCCTCGGGCGATGTCGTCGGGTCTGCGGCAAATATCTTGTCGAGGGCTTTTTGTGAAGCCTGCTTCTGGAACCCGAGGGCAATGAGTGCGGCCAAGGCTTCTTCGCGGTTTTCGTTACGCCCGATGGCACCGGCGGTAATCGCCTCTTGGTCAGCAGCGAGCGCGGCGAGTTCAGCAGCGGCAATCTTATCTTTGAGGTCCACGATGATGCGCTGGGCGGTTTTGAGCCCTATGCCTTTGACGGCCTTAAGCTTGGCGTGGTCGCCGGAGGTGATACACATCTGGAGCTGCTGAGGGGTCAGCGATGACAGGATTACGCGGGCAGTGTTTGGCCCTACGCCGCTCACTCCGATGAGCAGGCGAAAAAGTGTACGCTCGGCTTCGTCATAGAATCCGTAGAGGTCATGGGTGTCCTCGCGGATAACCTCATGGACGAGCAGTCGGGCCTCCTTGAGGTTCTGAATCTGAGTGTAAGTATTGACGGAAATGGCTATCAGATAGCCGATTCCGGAAGCTTCGATTACGGCTTCGGTCGGGGCGAGGCGGTCAATCGTGCCGCGAACATATTCAATCATAGTGTTTCGTAAAGGTGTTTGAGGATAGATTTATCAGCCTCCGAGATTTCCAGGCCGCGATGGCGCATCATCTCGGTGGCTGTAGCCAGGAATTTCGGGAATATCACGCGCGTAATGCCCTGGGCGCCGCCATCAGAAAAGGCCGGAACATAGGGGCGGGGGAATCCGGCGCCGTGGATATTACATCCGGGCCCGACGACCGTAGCCGTATTAAACATGGTGTTTATTCCGGCCTTGCAATGGTCAGCCATAATCAGTCCGCAGAACTGAAGTCCGGTGCGCATGAAGCGCTGCTGGAGGTAGCTCCAAAGGCGGATTTCAGAGTAGTCATTTTTAAGATTGGATGCGACGCATCCGGCGCCGAGGTTACACCATTGGCCAATAACCGCGTCGCCTAAGAAGCCGTCATGCTGCTTGTTAGAGTAACCGATGAAGACGGTATTACTTATTTCGCCACCTACGCGTGTAGACTCTCCGAGGTTTACTCCCGGGAGCAATCGCGCGCCCGCGCGTACGCGACATTTAGGCCCGATGGCTACCGGGCCGCGGAGCACCACACACTCCTGAATTTCGGAGTCACGCCCGATGTATACCGGACCCTGGCGGGTGTTGATAAAAGCGCCTTCAACGTCGGCCCCCTCTTCGATGAAGAGGCGATCTGCCGGGCCGATAAGGGTGCAGCTCGGCGAGAGGGGTTGTGAGCTTCGTCCGGCGGTCAGCAGGTCAAAGTCGGCGGCGATGCGCTCCTTGCTTTGTCGGAAAATATCCGTCAGCAGTCGGTATGCGGGAATTTCAAGTCCCGTCTCCTTCGGGTCGGGGAGGAGATTACGACTACGGCTTATGATCTCTCCGGCCGCGGTTTGAAGCCATTCGCCGGGTTGCAGGGCGGCGACTTTTACGGCCAATTCGGGTGTGGGAATCAGGTGGCCGGGTATAAATATGGCGTCGGCGGTTTCGTCGGCGGGATAT
Organism: uncultured Porphyromonadaceae bacterium; assembly: GCA_947176925.1. GTDB lineage: Bacteria > Bacteroidota > Bacteroidia > Bacteroidales > Muribaculaceae > UBA3263. Next base: position 21,167 of record CAMWSN010000010.1, on the reverse strand, counting down.
TTGACTTGCAGATAGTCAGCGGTAAGGAAGCTGATCTCAGCGTTAGGTATCAGGTAGGTCCAGCGATCGGCAATCGAGCCGATACCGGCGGGAAGCAGCCCGGCGGGACGGGTGAACGTCAGCGGGAGCAGGGCTTCGCGTATGACGGGAATATCTTCAAGAACAATTTTCATAGGGAGTTATTCGGGATGCGGCGTGAGCGCCTATGGGTCAATCGGTTGACGATGCGTTTGGTCCATCCGGGCGTATTGATATTTTCCGAACCGGTCGGGTCGACGAACGACATGTAGTCCTCCGAAGCTCTGCCACTCTGTTCCGGGAAAATGATCATCAGGTTGGTTTGTGTGAAGTAGCGCTGGAGGAATTGCGGCATTTGGTCCAGATCATGGTTATGGCTGATGGACCCGGGGCGCGCCGAGACAACTACGAGGAGGTCATCGTCAAGGATTCGGTTAGAGATTAAAATGAAGTCGTCCCATTGCTCCATGTCCATAAATCCGGCGCGCACTTCGATGCGCTCACGTGCCAGGAGACCGTTGATAATCTGTTGCTGAGCGCCTTGACAAAGGAAAACTAACCTGGAACCCAAACTTCGGGCCAGGCGGCCCAAGGAGCAGACCCAGAGGCGGAATCCGGTTTCATATTCGGCCTTCGGCGGGAGGTAGACCACTATTCGCCGCAGGGTATTCACGGGATTGAACAGTCGGCATACGGCTATCATTTTATCAGTTCCGGCAATGATTTTCTCCATTTTCGGGCCGAAGAAGGTGTCAATAATGGAAATCTTGCGATGGAGGCCCATCAGCAGGCAGTCAATATCGCGTTCGGAGATGATGTTAAGAAGTCCGGAAGCCACGTCGGAATCAAAACGCTCGAAAGCATCGATGGAGAAATCAACGGCGGCCGATGATTCGCGGGCAAGCTGGAGGGCCGATTCGGAGTTATTCTTGGCGGCGGGGGAATTGTCGGTGCGGATGTGCATGGCCATCAGGGAGTTTTCCTCGCTTTCGCGGGGGTGGACCATGAGGGCTAATTCCATGAGGGCTACCGAAGTGATGGGGTTATCGACGGCCACGAGAGTGCGAGAGTGTCGGTTCAGGTCGGTCGCGGGAGCTTCCTCGAGCATGCGGATTTTGATTCTTCCGGCTCCGCCGGAGGTTAGGACGGGAGCTAAGGCGCAGGTCAGCAGAATCATCAGCACAGTGCCGTTAAGCATCTCGGTATCCATTAATCCAAAGTTTACGCCGACGGTCACCACTGCGAGGGCTACGGCGGTATGAGCCGTGGTCAGTCCGAAAAGGACGTTGCGGTCAGCACCCTGCATGCGGTAGATTTTTTGAGTCAGGAACGCGGCAAGCCATTTTGCGGCGAGGGCCACGGCGAGCATTATGCCGGCCATTTTGAGTGTGGGGACCTGAGTGATTACCCTGATGTCAATCATCATTCCGACGCCGATAAGGAAATAGGGAATGAAAAGGGCATTGCCGACGAATTCCAAGCGGGCCATCAGCGGTGACGTGTTCGGGACAAATCGGTTGAGCACCAGTCCGGCAAAGAACGCGCCGAGGACGGCTTCCAGGCCGATGACCTGAGCGAGCCATGCGGCTAAGAAGACTAAGGCCAAGATGAATACAAACTGGGTGACGCGGTCAGAGTATCGGCGCAGGAACAGGCGAGACAACGGGCGATAAATCAGCAGTATACCGCCGCAGAAGGCCACGAGCTTACCGATAAGCAGGAGGATTTGCGGCAGGGAAAAATAGCCTGTAGTATTGACGTTGACGGCCGCCGCGAGGGTCAGCAATGCGCCGATTACGGCCACGATGGTGCCGACAATGGCCATCAGTACGGCGGGCTGTTTCGTAATACCGTAACGAACTGCGACGGGGTAGGAAATCAGAGTATGGGAGGCATACATCGCGGCGAGTAGAAGGGCCGTGACGTAGCCCGTCTTCAGGAGGTAGACGGCTGAGATAAAGCCTAAGAGCAGGGGGATGAGAAACGTCAAAAAGCCGAAGACGAGTCCGCGGCGGAGATTGCGACGGAGGTGAAACAGGTCAATCTCAATTGCCGCCAAAAACATCAGGTAGAGCAGCCCAACCTGGCCAAAGATGGCAAAAGAGGCGTCATTGTCAAGTACATGGAATCCAAAGGGACCGACGGCGATGCCGGCCACAATCATTCCAACGATATGGGGAATTTTCAGTCGGTTCAGCAAGAGTGGTGCCAGCAAAATAATTGCAAGCACAATGAAGAAGATGAGTATTGGATTGCTGACTAACGGATGTTCCACGTAATGGTGCCGGTTTGACTTGGATGGTTCGGGTCTCGGTTATATTTGAGTTTTTTTGAGGCAGCAATGCAGGCTTCACGCACTTCCTGTTCGCGCGTACCGAAGCTTGCGGATGACTTGACAAAAGTCGCGTTGGTGACGACCCCTTCGGAGTTTACTGTCACTCGAATCTGGATAGTGCCGGAGGCATTGGTTATGTTAGGTTTGGCTGACGATTCGAGTTTTCTGCCGCTGAGTCCGAGGCCGTCAGCACCGGGATTGTTTCCGGCGGAGGCATTTCCGGAGTCGGCGGAGCCGGTTCCGGAGTCTGACGGGCTCTTGGTCTGCGCGAATTTATTACCCATGCTGGACTTGATTTTCGCACTTTTTTGAGCTTCAATTTCCTCCTTGGTCAGGCCGGGAGCGGATTTGGGCTCTTCCGGTTTAACCACTTTTGCTTCCGAGGGTTTGTCTGTAGAGACGAGAGTGGGGGCTTCTTCCGCGGCCCCGGCATCGCTCATATCAGTGCCGCTGATTTCAGCCGCCGAGGCTGAAGCCGGCTCGTTGTCAATATTCATAGTCGGGTTGGTGGTAATCTCCTGATATTCAATGTCGGCAAAGAAGAATTCCTCGTCTTGGAGATTAGGCTTATTGGCGACCATGGCCGATACGGGCGAAAGATTGACGCAGACGAGCATCGTTACGGTCAATGCCGTCAGCAGTAAGGTCAGCAGCAGCGCTATTAATTGCTCTTTTTTCAGATATTTACTCATTTGCGGCGGAGGGAGTTGGAGCGGGAGCCGGAGTGGGGAGATTGGTCGGCGCGGAAGTTGCCAGTACGACTTTTACCCCCTTTTCGGAGCCTAAGTTAAGGATTTCGACAACTCGGCCGTAGGGGACTTCCGTGTCGGCATATAGTCCGACGAAGGAAGCTACGGAGTCCGAATTCTGCTGGTTGACAACGTGGAGGAACGCGCTGAGTTGCTCGTCATTTTCAATCATCTGCCAGTCGGCACCTTCGCCATACATCGTCGCCGTATGTCCGTCGGTGTCAATATATATTCGTGCGGAGGGCTTGAGAGCGGTCTGAGCGGCGCTTTCGGGCAAGTTTACTTCCAAGGCGTTGGGGAAAACGAAGGTGCTGGTCACCATGAAGAAGATGAGCAGCAGGAAGATAACGTCGGTCATTGACGCCATGGAAAACGTCGCCGACATGTCAAATTGTCGCTTGAGTGCCATGGCGATTAAGCGGGTTCGTTAAGAAGGTCCATGAACTCCATGGTCTTGCCTTCAAGAAGGGTCATCACGGAGTTAATGCGGGCCACGAGATAGTTATAAGCGAAAAGGGCGGCGACGCCGACAATAAGACCAGCTACGGTGGTTACCAGAGCGGTATAAATACCGTCGGCAAACGTTGACAGCGAAGCGGCGGAGCCTGCGGCGGCCATGGCGTGGAAAGCTTCAACCATGCCGATAACCGTGCCGAGGAATCCGAGCATCGGGGCGCCGGCGGCGGTAGTGGCGAGCCAGGGAAGCCCTTTGCCGAGGCGGGCGATTTCGAGGTTGCCCATGTTCTCGATGGTGACGAGGACGTCCTGCATCGGGCGGCCGATGCGGCTCAGACCCTTGGCAATCAGGGCGCTGTAAGCGGTATGAGTGTTCTTACAAAGGTTCTGGGCGCTTTCGATTTCGCCTTCATGAATGTAGTCCTTGATGCGCTTCATGAAGGTCGGGTCCTGATGGTTGGCACGGGTGATGACGATAGCGCGTTCAATGAAGATGTAGATGCACACGATGGCGAGCAGGGCCATCGGAATCATGATCCATCCGCCCTGGAGGCAGAGTTTCCAAAGAGAAATGTTGTCCATGTCGGTTTATTATTTTTTTAGTTTTTCCTTGTATTGCTTGATTGTTTCTTCGAGTCCGAGGTAGAGGGCGTCGGATATGAGCGCATGGCCGATGCTGACTTCGGCAAGGTTGGGGATGCGCTCGGCAAAGAATTGAAGGTTTTCGAGGCTCAGATCGTGGCCGGCATTGAGTCCGAGGCCGCATTTCTTGGCCTGCACGGCGGCTTCAACGTATGGGGCGATTGCGGCTTCGCGGTCAGTGGCATAACCGTCGGCGTATGCTTTGGTATAAAGTTCAATGCGGTCGGTTCCGCATTTTGCGGCGGCCTTGACCTGTTCAGGGTCGGGATCCACGAAGATTGAGGAGCGGATTCCGGCTTCGTGAAGCTTATCGACGAGCTCGGACAGCAGTTCCATGTTATTGATGACATTCCAACCGGCGGAAGATGTGATTGCGTCCGGCGCATCGGGCACGAGGGTGACTTGCGCGGGCTTGATGCGGAGTACCAGGTCCATGAATTCCTTTGAGGGATACCCCTCGATATTGAACTCCGTGCGCAGGACCGGGCGGAGGCTCATTACGTCATGGCGCGTGATGTGTCGTTCGTCGGGACGGGGATGCACCGTGATTCCCTGGGCGCCGAAGCGCTCGCAATCAAGGGCCACTTTGACGACGTCCGGATTGTTTTCGCCGCGGGCATTACGCAGAGTTGCGATTTTGTTGATATTAACGCTGAGCGTAGTCATTTGTGAGATAAAAAAATTTTTTATAACTTTGCATTTGCCAACAATCAAATTTGGCACGCTATTTGTTATGTCTCTTGAAAGATGACTACAAATTTAGTGGAAATTATTGAGAAAGGAAAGAAATTGACCCAAGGAATTGACATTTTAGCCGAAAAAAAGGCATTTCAGGCCTCGGAATTGCCCGAATTACTCCGATTGATGCCTCCGAGAGAGGAATCGACGGAGCTCACCGTGGTCTGTCATCCGGCAGATTTCAGTGCGTCGGCCCTTGCGCGCGCCGTAGAGGATTCGAACGCCCACCTGGTGAATATGAACGTGACGGGTGCCGTGCGCGATGATGGCCGTATGACCATCGAGCTTCGGACGTCGTTGCGCCATTCGGACAATACGATCCGCTCCTTGGCCCGCTACGGCTTTGAGACGGTCAGCTCCAAGTCCTTTCCGGCGGCAGGCGAGACTGAGGGCGATTATGACGAAGGTCTCCGTACGCGTGCCGCCGAGTTGCTCCATATTTTGAACCTCTGATGAAGATCTTTCTCCACGCTTCGCGCCATCATTTTGAGAATCTTGCCTCCGGCGGCGAGGTTCTTGCCCATATTGTGAAATTTGCTGCAGGCGAGCCTATCGGCGTTTCGTCCCGCTGCTATGAGCGTTTGCGGGAGCTCCTTCCGGAGTCAGCCTTTCCCGTCAAGACTACTGAGCCGATAGTTGCGGACTTAGCTATCAGCATCGGCGGTGACGGGACTTTTCTTCGTGCCGCACAATGGGCCGCTCCCTCGTTAGTCCCGATTTTAGGTATCAATGCCGGCCACTTAGGCTATCTGGCCGGATTTACGCCCGAGTCTTTCCTCTGCGTAGAATTGGACTCGCTGCGAATCGAGGAGCGGATGATGCTGAGGGTGGATACGTCGGCCGTGCTACTGGAGGATTTCGTCCCCTTTGCGGTCAATGAGATCGCCCTGCTCAGAAAAGATATCGCTTCGATGATTTCCGTTAGTGCGCGCATTGATGGTCATGACCTTGCCACGTATCGCGGTGACGGGCTGATTGTCAGTACCCCTACGGGTTCCACGGGCTATAATCTGAGTGCCGGAGGTCCGATTATAGAGCCGACCGCACCGGTTATGGTGATTTCGCCTGTGGCTCCTCATGCGTTGACTATGAGGCCTTTGGTTGTCGGTGCGCAGTCGCGTGTAAGTCTTACGGCCGATTCGCGAGCCGACGGATGCCTGCTCTCGCTTGACAGCCGCCTGATTAACATCCCGGTTAATTCCCGGGTGGAAATCACTCGCGCGCCCTTCCCGCTGCGCTTGGTTGAGCCCCGTGCCTCAAATTTTCTTCAGACCCTCCGCGCCAAATTGGCTTTCGGCTCATAAGTCAGAAGCTGACACTGCTTAAGAGATTAAAATTTGCAGTTGTCGGATATTTTATTTAAATTTGCGGGTATAAAATATATTAAAGCGTAAAATTTATGAGCCTTAAATCAATTATTATTTCATCATTTACGCTCTTCTCCTCGCTCGCTGCAACGGCTACGGTTACCTTGACCGATGGCGCCGTTTATCGTATCACTAATCTTGCTAATTCGCTGGTAATCACCGCGCCGGCAGCTCCCGGAAACATTACGGGAACTACACTTGACGAGGCCAATCCTCGTCAGTTATGGATTGTCGAACAGACCTCGACGGGTTATCGTTTCAGGGATCTCACTCGCGGCACATACATGACAACTCCATTGACTGTTAGCGGAGTCTGGACCACGACTTACACTACCTCTCCTGATGGCTCGACAATGGCATTTATTTTGCCTGATGAAGCATCTAACACGTGCATACAGGCAGTAGGATACATTCCGGGGACCCACTCGGCTCAGGCCGGATTCGGTCATACCAACGGCTCTTCCGGTGTCAATATGGTCTGCTGGGGCTCTGGTGCCCTCGCTTCCAGATGGTCAATCGAGCAAGTAAATGTTTCGGCTGGTGAGATTGCCAATTATAAGAAAAACTGGTTCCCGATTGAATTCCTCCCGAATAAGGTATACCAATTCATCAACAGTGTTCGTGGTCACGCCATGAGTGCTGCTGACGGACATGGCAACGTAAATTGCGTAGCCCCTGATGCATCGGATACGGACCAACAATGGCTTTCCGAGCCTGCTGCCGACGGCTCGGGCTACTACCTGCGCAACATCCGGACGGGCGCTTACCTCAATGCTCCTCTCCGCACCGCAGCCTACTGGACTGCATCGGACTATCGTATTCCCGAATCGACCCTTCTTACCGTCACGGCCCTATCTGACTACGGCGACCTTTATACCATAGTCCCGAAAAGTGCATCTGAAAACTCGCAAAATTATGCACACGAGGACGATTATAACCGCCTATATTCCTGGGGCCCGGCTCACAATCAGTCAAAATGGGCTATCAACTTAATTGATACCTATGATGATGCAGCCATCGCTTCTGCTCGTGCATCTTGGAACGTCCCCCTCTCAGAAGTTGAGCCCAATAAGGTCTATCACATCACTAACGCCAACTATGGGAAAGCTATCACGCCCAATGCCTCGAACCGCGCCATCTGCGTCGAAGCCAACTCTGATTACGAAGATCAGCTGTGGGTGGCCGAGAAGGCCGACGGCGGTTTCATTCTCCGCAATTACAAGACCGGCGGAGCATTGACCAGTTCCATGGGTCGAAGCCAGCAATGGATTCTTACCAATAGTTCCACTCCGGACCCGGACAAGGCTGTAATGAATATCTCTCTGACTCCCGGCGGCTTTATCTTTGAGCCGGCAAGCGTCATGCAATATAACGACGAGCGTAAAAACTTCGGTTATGCTCATGAAGCGGGCGACGGTAGCCTCGTATGCTGGAACAGCAGCGAGCGTCCATCCCAGTGGGTTTTCACACTGATGGAAAACATTACTGAGGCAGATGTTGAAGCCAAGCGTGCCGGCTGGGACTTCACGATTCGAGATGGAATCCAGGGCCCGCTGGACGTGCTGTTTGCCGACAAAATCTGCACGGAACTGCGTCCCGAATATGCCGCCATGAGCTATGAGGAGATCCAGGAGACGGAACCTTTCCTCGCTCTTCCCGAATTGCTTCAGGAGATGGTGCTCAAGGTCCATTCAGGCGACTGGAGCGAAACGGACCCCGTCAACTCCGCAATCCAATGGGATAGCGAACACGCCAAGAAATTCCGCGTGCAATTGTACGAACCGTTCTCAAACTGCGACGCAACTACGGGGATGACATGCATCCAGGCCTATACCAACTTCAATAACCCGACGGGTATCCTCTCTGATAATGGTACCACGCTCTATGTCATGGTGGAAAAAGGCGCTGCCGCCGGCTCCTCACTACGCCTGACTACGCGAACCTACACTGACAACGTCGACATGCACAACGTGGTCAGCGACGGATATGAGCTCCAGGAAGGTCTCAATATCATCCCATGTACCCGTGATTGTGCCCTGGTAACAATCTATTATAATGTGCAGACCAATTCCGGGCGTCAACGCCTGCGTCGCCTATCAGATTATGATGATATCAAGATTCATATTGAAGGCGGTTCCCTCAACGGACATTTCAATTCTGTCGGCGACGCCCTATATACTCCCGACAACAACGAAGACTGGTTCTATTATCGTGACCGCGCCCGCTATCAGCGCTTCCCTTTGATTTCAAAATACTGTATGCTCTATTTTGACTTCCTGAACGTTACGGCTGACGGCAATACATGGCCCGGATTGAAAAACCTCATGACTCGCGATGAATACCAGCGCGGCAAATTTGACCTGAACGCCACGATGGATGCCTGGGACGAAATGTTCATGGCCGAGATGCTCGTGATGGGTCTGCTCGGCGATGACGTGATCCGTGCCGAAAAGGCCGCCGGACGTGACTGGTATGATCCCAATGAAGGCGATGATATTGCTCCCTCCGACTATTGCGAATACTTCAACAACCGACTGATGGGCATCTCCATCCCCTCCGGCTTCATGTCTGCCACCTGGTATCGCACCACTTATCATGTCAACACTCTGCGCTCGGTGGTCATGGAATTCCCGACGATGGACCTCTGGGGGCCCGCCCACGAGTTCGGCCACCTCAATCAGGGCCCGATGAAGATTGCCGGCACCTCCGAGGAAAGTAACAACGTCTTCTCCAATGTGGCCCTTTTCTATCGCGGCAAAAACACTTCACGTGCGGAACTTCCCTCAGTACATCGCAATAACTTCAACAAGGGTTATAACTTCCATGAGCATGGAGTCTGGGGCACCACCCGCATGTGGTTCCAGCTCTGGCTATACTATCATGCTGCCGGAAACAATAAGAACTTCTATCCGCGTCTCTATGAACTGCTGCGTGACAATCCCCTTCGCAAGAACAGCACCGAACACCTCAACGCAAAGGATGACCTCCTTCATTTCGCCAAGATGGCCTGCGTGGCCGCTCAGGAAGACTTGACAGACTTCTTCGACTCATGGGGCTTCCTCCAGCCTCAAGACGGGTACTATATCGGCGATTATACCTCTTACACGTCATATCTCACCGAAGAAGAAATTCAGCAGTGGCGAGACGAAATAGCCAACATGGCCAAAGAAAACGGCTGGAAAAAAAATTCAGCCATCATCTTCATCGATGACCGTGTCGGCGAGACTTCAAAATCCGCCTATGCCGACTTCTGTCAGCCTCGTAATGCCGGCAAGATGGGCGGTCTCAATGACTTTATCAATGGTAACGGCGAAGTGGAAGGCGAATATCAATTCTCACTGAGCGGCACTACTGTCACCGTCAGTGGCGGAACCGGTGGGGCCGGATTCCTCATCTATGATTCTGACGGTCACCTTCTCGGATTTGCCAATGATTCCCCCTTTGAAGTCTCACCCGAAACAGCACAAAAAATAGCCTCCGGCGAAGCTACGTTCAGCGTAGTTACCACAGACAACGAGGAGATTCCGGTGGCCGACGCAACGCGCGCCGGTTCCTTGGAGTCAAGACTTGAAGTCTTCAATGAGATCCTTGCCCGCGCGGAAGCCGCCGTTGCCCGCGCCGACGTCTCCGAGCGTTGCCCAGGTTTCCTGCGTCCCGAAATGGTAAGTGACTTCAAGGCCAAGGTTGACTCCATCAAGGCCTTGGAAGAGAATAACCAAATCACGGAAGAGAATATCAGTGACCTTATTATCCTTCTCAACTCAGGCATTATTGAAACGGAAGCAATCCCCGTGAACGAAGAAACCACCATTCCAATCAAACCCGGCTCAATCTATGTCTTCATCAAGAATCAACTCAAGGGTAACATGGGCATCCGGCCCGCCTCAAACGGCGCCACGGCAATACCCGCTACCGGAGCGACCATTAACCATGAAAACGCTGACCAGCAATGGTGTTTCACCCGCTCTGACGATGGCGACGGATTCTATATCCAGAACGTCTCTAACCATAAGTATCTCCATATCCCGTCATCTGACAATACGGCGCTACCTCTCTCTGATGAACCGCAGAAATTCACCGTGAGCTTACACTCTCCGGGATTCATCTCAATCAATGCCGCTATTTCTGACGGTCACTGTGCAATCCATGCCGATAACAATGGCCGCATCGTGCGCTGGACATCCGGAGCAGAGGCCTCCCACTGGACCATTCAGCTGATTGATGACGCTGACAAAAAAGCCAACGAATTTGCCCTCAGCGACCTCATCAACCGCTCCGAAGCGCTCCTGAGCCTGGCCGGCGAAATCAACATCTCGCTGACTGACATTACACCACTCGACATTACTCCCGCGAGCCTCTTCACCAATGCCGCCTGCAAGATTACGCAATATGGCGACGGTTTCACGGACGAGACCTGGAGCTACCTCTTTGACGATGACGCGTCCACGATTTTCCACTCCGACTATTCAACTGAAGGGACCTCTGACGGACTCAATCATTACATCCGCATCGAGCTTCCCACAACCGCTGAAATCGACCAATTCCTGCTGACCTACCGAACTCGCGCCGTAAAGGGATCATCACAGGTCAACGCCCCCATGGAAATCCAGCTCTCGGCCTCAACCGACGCCGAAAAATGGACCGACATCGCCACCATTACCTCCGGACTCTCAACCGAGTTTGCAACTGACGTAACTCTCCCGGCTTATATACTGCCCGAATCCGCGCGTTATGTCCGCATGATGGTCAATAAATCCTTACCTAACACCATTGCCGCCGGCCATCCCTACTTTGCCATCTCCGAACTCCGCGCCTCCAGCGCTCATCAGCAGGTAGAGGCTGTGCCCTCAGAGCAATATACCTACGTTACCGACGAGATGATGCTTGCCCTGTATGACCAGATTACCTCGGCCAAACATATCCTCCTTTCTGATGCATCCGCCGAACAGCTCCAGCAGGCCACGGTATGGCTCCAGGCCTATTATGACGACCTTCTCAACTCAATGAACCGCAATAGCGACCTTCTCAGCGGACTGATTGCCGATACCCGCGCACTGGCCGATGAAATCTCCGATAACTCTGAGTCGGTTACTCCTATAAGCCTGCAGGCAGAGCATTATTCCTCAAATGCCGTTTACACCGGCTCGAACGCCGGCGATAGACTGACTTCATGGGAAGTGCTCTATGACAATAACCCCGCGACTTTCTTCCATAGTACTTATGACTCGAACTCGACCGACGGACTTGACCACTACATCCGCATCGAACTCCCGCAGCCCACTACTGACGAAGAGACTAACCTGATTCTTCAATACCGTACCCGCAATAATAGCTCCAATACCTTCGCTCCGGCACAGGCAGTAATCGAATACTCTGCCGACGGCGAAGACTGGACTACGGCCCAGAATCTTGACGAACGCCTGCTCCCCTTCGGCGGCAACGCGCTCTTTGAATCAGAAACATTCACCGTCCCCGCCGGAACCGCCTACGTCCGCTTCACCGTAAACAAGAACCGCCGCTCAGCCTCTGACGATTCCTCGGGTGAATCTAACGGCCACCACTACTTCGTCGTCAGCGAATTCGGGCTCTCCACTTACGAGGTTTCAGCCACTCCCCACACGGATTTCCCTGCCTCAAGCAGTGCCGATGTAATTGCTGCACTCCGTCAGTGTCGTGACGCCGAAGTGACGCTCAATGCTACTAATGCAACTCCTGTGGATTATGATGCCGCATATCGGATACTCCAGCCGTATTATGACACTTTGCTGCAAATAAAAAAGACGGCAGAAATCGTCTCACTCGACGAAATCAACACCACCGAATCTGACAATACAATCTATGACCTTCAGGGTCGCCGAATCAATTCGCCGGCTCAGAAAGGGGTTTATATCATCAATCATCATAAAACGATCAAATAATAACCATTTCATAAGTAAATGAAATTAAAGTCAATTTTATGCTCATCAACAGCACTGCTTTGCTCTCTGATGGCCTCGGCGGCTGCCGATCTCACCGAAGGTGCAGTCTATCGCTTCACTAACGTAGCCCACGGATTTGAAATCACTGCTCCAACCATACTCGGAAATATTACCGCAACGCGAGATGCGGAAGATAATCGCCGCCTATGGGTTGTTGAACACGTCGCCGGCGATGGCTCCGCGTTCTATCTCCGCGATTTAAGGTATGGAACCTACATGACCTCTCCGATTACGACAAGCGGCCAATGGTTTACTACCTACACTGATAAGCCGGACCCTCAAACAATGGCCTTCCTTCTCACTGACGATACAATAACCAACACTGCAATTCAAGCCAATGGCTATCGTCAGGGAACAGACCAAGCATCGGCCGGCTTTGCCCACGCTAATGCAGCTGGGCAGAACAATGCTCCTCTCGTCTGCTGGAACTCCACTGATAACCCCTCCAGATGGTCAATCGAATTAATGGATATGAGCGATGAGGAAATCAACGCTTTCCGCGCCGCATGGCCTCACCCTTCCGGCTCGTTAGAGACCAATCGCGTCTATCATCTGATTAACAAGCAATATAACAACGCCCTGAAAGTTAGCGGTAAAAGCGCTGTCGGCGCAGCTGTCAACACCTCTGACAACGGCCAGCTTTGGCTTCTTGAAGAGGCTGACGGCGGCATGATCTTCCGCAATTTCAAAAACGGTAATGTCCTCTGCTCCTCAATGAAAACAAGCGAGCCATGGACCGTTGAGCCATATTCTGATGATAATCAGAAAAACGCGGAAATGTATATTGGCGAGACCCCCGAGGGCTATATTTTTGAGACGCAGGACGACCATAATGCATCCCGCAGTCAGCAATATGCTCATGAAGCCGGGGGTGGCGAAATTGTAGGCTGGGGTACCGGCGCAACCGCCACTTTTTGGACATTCACCCTGATGGACAACATCACCGAAGAAGACATTGAACAGCGCCGCAATTGCTGGACGGCCTCTCTCAACATCGCTGATATTGAAGCTTCGCTGACCGAACTCTTTGCAGATAAGGCATGTACCGAACTCGCTCCTGCTTATGCGGCAATGTCGCTGGCCGACATTCAAGGCTCTGATGTCTATGCTGTTCTTCCTGACGAACTCCGTCAGATGGTTGACAAGGTTAAGACCGGCGACTGGAGCGAGATTGACTCCGACAACGCCGCCATCCAATGGGACAATGAACACGCCAAGAAATTCCGCGTACAGATGTATGAGCCTTACTCTGAAAGCGTTTCCGCCTCAGAAATGACCTGCATTTGGCGATATACCAACTTAAATAATCCCACCGGTATCACCGCCAACGACGGCACGACCCTTTACATTATGGTTGACAAAGCTCCTGCCGATGGCGCTTCGCTCTATATTGCACCCCGAATCTATGATGACACTGTAGAAGCCATCAACCAGGTGGACGATGGCATCGAGCTCCATGAAGGACTCAACGTCGTCAACTGCTTTGACGATGACGCGCTACTGGCAATCTACTATGCGGTTAAAACCAATAACGGACGCGAGCGCATTCGCACCGTAACCAAGTTTGACGACATCAAAATCCACATTGAAGGAGGCTCAATCAACGGCTTCTTCAACTCCGTCGGAGATGCGCTCTATACTGCTGACACCAACGAAGACTGGTTCTACTATCGTGACCGCGCCCGCTTCAACCGCTTCCCTCTCCTCTCAAAGCACTGCATTCTATACTTTGACTTCAACGATGTCACTGGCCTAAATGACAAAGAACAAGAGGAGACTTGGCCCGGCCTTAAGAACCTTCTCACCCGCGATGAATACAATAGCGGTAAATTCGACCTTATTGCCACGATGAACGCATGGGATGACATGTTCGTCTCCGAGATGCTTCTCATGGGTCTGATGAGTGATGATGTCATCGCTGCTGAAAAAGCTGCCGGACGTGATTGGTATGACCCCAATGCCGACGACGACATTGCTCCCAATGACTATTCCGAATACTTCAACAATCGCCTGATGGGTATTACCCAACCCAGCGGCTTCATGTCGGCAACCTGGTATCGCACCACGTATCATGTCAACACTATGCCCACCGTTGTCATGGAATTCCCGACGATGGACCTGTGGGGTCCCGCCCATGAATTCGGACACATGAACCAGCTGCCGATGAACATTGCCGGATGTTCCGAGGAGAGCAATAACGTATTTTCCAACGTGGCCCTTTTCTATCGCGGCAGCTCCACCTCGCGCGCCGATTATCCCTCAGTCCAGCGCGAAAACTTCAATAAGGGTTATAACTTCCATCAGCAAGATACCTGGGGCACCACCCGCATGTGGTTCCAACTCTGGCTCTATTATCACGCCGCCGGACATAACAAGCACTTCTATCCGCGTCTTTATGAACTTCTGCGTGATAATCCCCTCGTCAAGAACGATCCCAATCACCTCAACGCCAAGGATGACCTTCTCCACTTCGCCAAGATGGCTTGTATGGCTGCCGGCGAAGACCTGACTGACTTCTTCGATGCATGGGGATTCCTCGTGCCTCAAGATGGCTATTACCTTGATGACTATACCAAGTATTACTCGTATCTAACCGAAGAGGAAATTGAAGAATGGCGCGCCGAAATCGCCCGATTGGCCGAAGAAAACGGCTGGGAAAAGAACACTGCCATCATCTTCATTGACGACCGCGTAGGCTCAGATAAGCCCTCTCACTCCGAATTTGACAAAACCAAAGCCGGCGAAATGGGCGGACTGAACGACTTCATCAACGGCGCTGATGCTGTTGAGGGAGAATATGAATTCTCAATCAATGGCGCAACGGTGACCGTCAGCGGCGCAACCGGCGGCGTTGGTTTCCTGATCTACGATGAAGACGGACGACTCCTCGGGTTCTCCAATGACCATACATTTGACGTTTCTTCCGAGGCCGGTCAGAAGCTTATTTCAGGTCAGGCAACTCTCAGCGTCGTTACCTCCGATAATTCTACCGTCTCGGTTGTTGATGCTCTCAAAAACGCATCGTTTGACACCAAGCTGCAGAATCTGAAAGACGCCCTTGCCCGCGCTGACGAGTTCGATTCGCATGCCGACTATTCCGAGAAGCTCGTGGGCTACCTGAAACCCTCAATGGTTGCCGACCTCAAGCAGGAGGCGGGCAATATCCGCAATCTGCTTGACAACGATGAAGTGACTGAGGAGAATATTGATGAACTCCTGTCGGCTATCAACTCCGAGTTAGTCATAGTGGAGAATCTTCCCCTCAATGAAGAGACCACGATAGCCCTCAAGGACGGTGGAGTCTACGTCTTCACCGCTAATAAGGCCAAGCCAGTAGGTATCTGCGGTATTCAGGCTTCCGGTGATGGTATGACTGTAGTTCCGGCTACAAAGGGCCTTGTCAACGTTGATGAACCGGCACAACAGTGGTTATTCGAACAGACCGCCGACGGCACCGGATTCTATATCCGCAGTATCTCTCAGGACAAGTATATTACCATTCCCGCAGAAACTGAAACCGCGTTGCCGCTCTCTGAGACCCCGATGAAGTTTGTTGCTAAGATTCATGAGCCCGGCTTCATCTCGCTTGCAGGCGATGTGGCCGGCGGTAATAAGTGCATCCATGCCGCGCAAACTTATAAGATTGTACGTTGGGACGACATCGAGGCCTCTCAATGGACTCTTACTCAGGTTAATGACCCCGAGCTTGAAGCCGCTCAGCAGGCTCTCACTGAAAAGATTGCCCAGACCCGCGCATTGGCCAACGAGCTCGCTGAAAACATTGAAAGCATCGTTGACTACGAGCTCAACGATTCTCACTACACTTCAAACGCCACCCCTGCTGATAATTCATGGGCTGCTCTCTATGACAACGACCCCGACACCTACTTCTGCAGCAACGTTGATCAGGATTCAGACGATGGACTTGACCACCACATCAAGATTCAACTCCCCGCTCCGACGGAAAATGTTGAGCACCTGATTCTCAAGTATCGCACCCGCAACGACGAGACGGAAACCTTCGCTCCCGCCGAAGCAGCAATTGAATACTCTGCCGACGGCGATGAATGGACCCTCGCCCATAGCCTTACTCAGAAGCACCTGCCGACTCTCCACAATCAGGAATTCGAGTCTGAAACCTTTGCCGTTCCAGCCGGAACTTCTTATGTTCGCCTCACCGTCAGCAAGAGCCTCCACTCTTCTCAGATGAAGAAAGCTCGCGCCGCACGCGCTGCGAGTGACCATGCTCAGTTTGCCCTGAGTGAACTCGGCCTGGCAAGTCATCAGATTTATAGCGAACCGGATATCGCCACCTATCCCGCATCAAACGCTGAAGACGTTACCGCCGCCCTGCGTCAATGTCATAATTCTGAACTGACCCTCAATGCTTCCGGCTCGACACCTGATGATGTTAACGCCGCCCTCGAAGCCGTTGACACCCACTATCAGACCCTTCTCAAGCTTAAGAATAATGATATTACCCTCGGCCTGGACAAAATAAATGCCGCCGAAAAATCGGCAGCAATCTATGATCTCCAGGGACGTCGCTTGAGCAATACCGCCCGCCACGGAATCTACATTATCAACGGCAAGAAAGTCGTCGTTAAGGGTTCTGCGGATTAAAGAAGTCTAAAATGGCTTGGGCGTGAGCCGCAGCGGCCGCGCCCGGGCCTTCTGGATCAAGATTAGCCGACGCGTTGAAGTCAGTTATGGCTTCGGCGCGTCGTTCTAATTTCCAGTAGAGTGAGCCCCGGCGATACAATGCAAGGGCGTTTTCGGGCTCTAAGATAATCTGGGCGCTCAGAGCTTGGATTTCCTGTTCTATTTCCTTGTCCATAATTGTTTGCGGGTAAATGCGTCAATGAAGCTGCCCGGAGTGGCGTTGTAGATGTTGATGTCGCGCCGGGAGGCATAGTCCTGAATGGTGTGATAGGCGCGAAAGGCGATGGATTGACTCTCTAAAATCTGATGGAGCGGGATTGAGAGATAGTCAACGCGCTGGCGCTCGAGTTCGCGGTCATCTTCCTTGTAGAAATGAGGTTGGACGGAGATTACTTCGTTGCGATCGTTGACGCTGAGGGTTTTAATCCATGTATGGTCCGCGCCGCAAATATATATTTCCTTGAACCCAAGCCAAATGCCTATCATGATTGACGGGATGAGGACATTCCGCGGACGGGGCATCCCTAAGCGCAGTGAAAACATCAGCCGGCGAAATCGGCCGGGACCTTCCATCGCTTTGAGTGGGAAGCGTTGAATCCTGATGTTTTTGTTGGCAATCATCGGTTTGGCCTCGAAGGGGACGAATAAGGTCATCGGCCAATCTGCGGTCTCAATATTTTCCATCAGTTTTCTGACGTTCGGGTCAGAAGCATTACGGAAGAAATGAGGGTCAGCAAGGACATAAAACTCCGGCTTCAACTCGTGAAAAAGCGGGGTGTTGGCAAAGAAGTTTACGGCCATGAGCGGCGTAGCGGCTAAAGCCTCGGCCGATTCTGCGAGGGTCTGATTAAGGCTCGGGCCGTTGCCTAAGATAATTAATGGATTGGTTCGCTCCGAGGGCTTAAATGACGCCCGATGCGGCGACATGAGGAGTTTTATAAGAGACTTAAACATCGGGTAGCGCGGAGGTTAAGGTATAGTCCGGGGTTACGACGGCCGAGAGCCGAAAGCGTCGGCCGTCAGGTATTATGGCGAATCCGGGCTCAGAGAGAGTATCAATCATGCTGAGGCCTAATCCGGGAGTGCCGGCAGCTTTGAAGACCGCCTCCTTGGCGGTCCAAGCGGCGAGCAAATCGATTCCGGCGTCAAGTTCGGCAGGGGTAAGGAATTTGGCTCGGACGCGGGCCAACTGCTCCAGGCGAGGCTCTTCGATGTCAACTCCGCAACGGCCCTCGTAACTGACCATCAGCGCCGCGAATCGCCGGCTGTGGGAAATCGAAATCTCAGCGTCGGCGCCGACAAGGCGGGGAGTGCCGTCGGCATCATGAACCGGGCGCACCTCTTCCCCGAATCTGCGGCGGATAAGTTCGTTAACGGCCTGTCGGCCTCCAGGGGCTATAAAAATTTGGCTCATAATTCTTTCAGCATGTAAAGCAAATCGCGTTCGATGACGCTCACCGCCGGAGCTACGGAGTCGGCTTTCATGTCTTTGCCGGAGAAAACCGCCGTGCCGGAAAAGAGGCGTGAGATTGAATCAGTGGCAAGAAACTGGACGGGAGTGGCAACCGCAGCCGGGGTTGTCATCAGCAGGCATCCCCAATTTCCGTCGGAGGTAAACTCCGTCATCTCGCCCGGCGCACCCGCGGCGTTGCGCTCGAGCCTTTCGAGGCGGTTATCTATTGCTTCGCGAAGTTCCGTCGGAGAGCCGACGGAAGTCATAGTGCAGTTGATTTTAACGTTGTAGGCGGGATAGACAATGTCAAACCAGCCTTCCGTCTCGCCGTTGATGACCATTGCCGAGTCATTGACCATCACGCCGTTTTCAGCGCGATAGGATGCGGGAATTTCAGTCAGGCGCGGCCAAGCCTGCGGGCGCGGGACGCTCTGAGGCTGCTTATTGGTACATCCTGCAAGAATCATCAGGGGGAAAATCAGGGGGAAACGGCTCATTGCTGCACCTCCGGCATTACCTTGACGCGAACGCTGACTATGCGATGCTGGCTTATGTCAAGCACTAAGAAGCGGCATCGGCCGTAGACCAGGCTTTCTTTTTCGCGGGGAAAGTCGCCCTTGATGGCAAGGAGCATACCGGCAAGCGTTTCGCAGTCTTCCGTCACGGGACCATAGAGTTCTTCGGCCTCTTCTTCTTGTTCGGTGATACGGAAAAAGTCGTTTAGCAGCGTTTTTCCTTCAAAAATGAACGTATTGTCCGGAAGTCGCTGATAGGTCTTTTCTTCTTCATCATATTCATCGTCGATGTCGCCGACGATTTCTTCGAGGACATCCTCTAAGGTTACAATACCTTGCGTACCGCCGAATTCATCGACCACTATGGCCATGTGGACCTTGCGTCGGCGGAAATCTTCGAGCAGGTCATCAATCATTCTTGACTCGGGGACGAAGTAGGCCGGACGCAGGAGTGATTGCCACGCAAAGCCCTCGGGCCGCTGTTCGACGTAGGGTAGTAGGTCACGGGAATAGAGCACACCGCGAATATTATCCTGCGTGCCCTCATAGACTGGGATGCGAGCGTAACCGGTCTCAAGAACTGTAATCATCACCTCGTCAAAGGAGTATTCAATACTCAGGCAGGTCATGTCAACTCGCGGCGTCATCACTTCGGCGGCCGTAGTGTCGCCAAAGCGGAGGATTTCCTGGAGCATCCGGGAGTCATCTCGGGCCTCGACGTCGGTCAGTTCAAGGGCCTGGCTAAGTTCGTCGGCTGAGATGTTTTGCGGCTTTTTGTGGACCACCCGGTGGACCACCGTAGAGCTTTTGACCAAGAGGGCTGCGAAGGGCTTGAGGATCACGACCATGAGCCGCAACGCCGGCTGGGCCCACATGGCCCATTTCAGCGGGCGCGTCTGGGCGTAAAGCTTCGGAAGGATTTCGCCGAAAAGCAGAATCAGGAAGGTCAGAAGCACGGTTTGGAGCACGAAACTCCAAAGGGCACTCATCCCGGAGAATATCGGGCCGAGACCGTAGTTGGTGAGGACAACGATGGAGATATTGACCAGGTTGTTGGCAATCAGGATTGTTGCTAATAGGCGCTCGGGTTTTTTCAGCAGCGCACGCACTTGGGCCGTAAAGTCCGGGCGAGAACTTTCCTCGTCAGCTTCGTCAAGGTCCTGGGGCGTCAGTGAAAAATATGCAATCTCGGAGCCGGAGACAAACCCCGACACCAAGAGCAGCAGCGCCGCAATTACCAGTGCTATGATTTGAGCGGTTTCCAATTAGATACTGAGGCGGCGAAGGGTTTCGAGCAAGCTGCGGTCAATCGGCTTATCGTTCTTGATAGCCTTGCTGAAGGGGATGTAGACAATCTGATCGTTCTGAATACCAATCATGACGTTGCGCTGGTCTTCCATCAGTGCATCGATTGCGGCAGCGCCCATGCGGGAAGCTAAGATGCGGTCCGTGGCAGTCGGTGAACCACCGCGCTGGAGGTGGCCTAAGATGGAGACGCGGACGTCGTAGGCCGGATATTCGTTTTTCACGCGTTCAGCCAAGGCCATGGCGCCTCCAGTTACAGGGCTTTCGGCCACGAGTACTATCGATGAGTTCTTGCTCTTGCGGAAGCCGTTTTGAATCAGTTCGGCAAGCTGGTCGACTTCGGTTGATATTTCCGGGATGATGGCGGCTTCCGCTCCGGTGGCGATGGCCCCGTTGAGCGCGAGGAATCCGGCGTCACGACCCATCACTTCGATGAAGAAAAGGCGTTCGTGGCTCGTCGCGGTGTCGCGGATTTTGTCGACACATTCCATGATTGTATTCAGGGCCGTATCGTAACCTATGGTTTTGTCCGTGCCGTAAAGGTCATTATCGATCGTTCCGGGAAGGCCGATGCAGGGAAAGTTAAATTCATTGGCAAAGATGCGAGCACCGGTGAGCGAGCCGTCGCCGCCGATGACCACTAAAGCGTCAATCCCGTGGCGACGCAGAGTATCGTAGGCCAACTGGCGTCCTTCCGGAGTCTGAAATTCTTTGCAGCGGGCTGTCTTCAGAATTGTGCCGCCCATCTGGATGATATTGCTGACGTTCTGGGTCTTGAAATCTTCAATTTCATCGGTCAGCAGGCCGCGATAGCCGCGATAAATGCCTTTGACTTTGAAACCATTATAGATAGCCGAGCGGGTGACGGCGCGAATCGCAGCATTCATGCCGGGAGCATCGCCTCCGGACGTCAAAATGCCTATACATTTAATTTCTGCCATAATCAGGT
>CAMWSN010000009.1 GCA_947176925.1 uncultured Porphyromonadaceae bacterium | reverse complement strand
GGGTGGGTGGTGGAACAATCCCGCTTGGGGAGGGGGGTGGAACCCCGGATGGGGATGGAATCATCCCGGATGGGGCGGTGGACACCATCATCCCAACTATCCCGGCAACAACTGGGGCTACAATCCTCCCCGTCCTGCCGGTCCCGGAGCTTCCCGCCCCTCGGCTCGTCCCGGCTATGGCTCTGTTGCTTCTAACCGCAACCCCCAGCGGCCCACTCAGAACGGTACTCTTAGCCGCAACAATTCTGCCCGCGGAGGTCGCACACCTCAGGCTTCTAACGGAACCTCTCGCCCCTCTTACGGCACCGCCGACTCCGGCGTAACGGCCTCTACCGGTCGCGGTTCCCGCTCTTCTTCCGCTCGCAGTGGATATAATCCCTCTCAGCAAACTCGCCCCGGACAGTCTTCTGTCGGTACTACTAACCGCGGAACGTCCTCATCTAATCGTGGCACGGCATCTTCCTCCTCTATCAACCGTAACTCCGGACGCTCCTATAACTCCGGCTCATCCTCCTCTTCCTCCGGTCGTGCCTCTTCCGGTCGCTCCTCAAGCTCCTCATCCCGCAGCAGCTATGGAACTTCTTCCGGCTCCTCATCCCGCAGTAGCTATGGCTCCGGCTCATCAAGCTATGGTGGTGGACGCTCCTCCGGAGGTAGCTTCGGCGGCGGTGGCGGTCGCTCTTCCGGCGGCGGTGGTGGTCGCGGCGGACGCCACTAAAAAAACTAATAGCTACCATAGCTAAAATAGCTAAGCTAATCCCCCAACTATTTATCAAGAGAATAAAATGAAAAAAACTCTATTAATAGCATTCAGCGTTGCATCAGCTTTGGGTCTCTCGGCCCAAAGCGCGATGGACGCCTTCACCGCCTCTGAGTCCCAGCTCCGCGGTACTGCCCGCTACGTTTCTATGGGTGGTGCATTTGGCGCTCTCGGCGGCGACCTCTCTACTTTGACCCAAAACCCCGCAGGCCTTGGCGTTTACCGCAGCAGCGAGTTCGGTGCCACTCTCGACATCGATTTCCATAACGCTACGATGGACAACACCGGCTCCCGACCCGAGAAGAAGTCGTCTACAACCGCTGCGTGTAATAATTTCGGCTATGCCGGATCTATGCGCATTAACTCTTCAGTGATGCCTTATTTCGCTTGGGGTGCCACATATAACCGCCTCAACTCCTTTGACCGTCGCTATCAAGGTTATTTCCCCTCTATTCAGACTTCCTGGAGTAACTATGTCGCTTCATTCTCCGGCGATTATTCCATGAATGACCTCTGGGGTGATGAAAATTACGACCCCTTCTTCCAAAGCAATGTCCCCTGGATTTCCGCCTTGGCCTACAATTCTTTCCTGATGAATCCAAACCCTAACGGCGACGGTTATGTAGGTCTTTTCCAAAACGGCTCCTTCGGCGACGCTTCCATCGAGGTGCGCGAACAAGGCTACATCGACGAATACTCAATCAATTTCGGCGGTAACTTCTCCAATATGGTCTATTGGGGTATCGGACTCGGTATCCGTGACATTAATTATCGCCTGTCATCATACTACGACGAAATTATTGAGAACGCCCTCGTCCCCGAATCTGCTGAAACCACTAATCTCACCACCGGCAAGGCCGAATGGGGTATCGAAAACTCCCAGCAGGTCTCCGGCTCCGGTTTCAACCTTAAACTTGGCCTTATCTTCAAGCCCGTCAATGAATTCCGTCTCGGTTTAGCCGTTCATACCCCTACCTGGTATAACCTCAGCTACAATACCAACGCATGGATTGACTATGGCTTGGGCAAGATTGAAAACGATGGTTACTATACCCTCGACTCGATGGTTGACGATAACCCCTATGCCACTACCGGCAACGGCACTTGGGATATGAAACTCAAATCCCCCTGGCGCCTGATGGTCAGCGCTGCCGGTGTACTCGGCGGACGTTTCATCATCTCTGCCGACTATGTCTACGAAGCTTACCAAAACATGGCCTTCTCTGATAATATGGGTGAGCTGACCGATATTTCCAACGATATCAAGCGCTACTACCAACCCTCCAATGAATTCCGCCTCGGTGCTGAATTCCGCATGACTCCCTCTTGGAGTGTCCGCGCCGGCTATAACTACCGCGGCGCAGCCTCAAAGGAAGCTGCTCGCAATGGGTTTGACTATCTCTACACCACCGGAACGCAATCCATGGCCGAGTTCAAGTCTGACCGCAACTCCGTTTCTGTCGGCCTCGGTTATCGCACCGGAGGTTTCTACATCGACGCTGCCTATGTCTATTCAACCCAAAGCAGCAATTGGTTTGCTTACAGCTCTTTCCCCTCTGCCTCTTATGGCAGCTATGAACTGGCCAACAATGCGCTGACCGCTCCCTCGGCCACCATCAAGACTAACCATAATAATCTCGTTATTTCCGCAGGATTTAAATTTTAACACCTTACATATTACATATTTTCATATAAAAATTATTGTTATGAAGAGAGCTGCGCCGTAGTGATTACGCCGCAGTTTTTTTATATATACTGAAAGGTGTTGCAAAGCTAAAACATCCTGCAATTACCGGGGACGGCAGGCGTCCTCGCCTCGCCCCGGTTTTTAGTTTTGCAACACCAGTTCGGACCCAAAAAAGACTGCGCCAAAACTAATTGGCGCAGTCTTCAGGTATTAGCGATGTCAGTTTAGAGAATCACCACTTTGCCGCCGCGGATATAGATGCCGGGGGCTACGGGTTCCTTCACTTTGCGACCCTGGAGGTCATAGATTTCTGATTTGCTGTTTGCGGTCACTTCATTAATGCCGTTTTCTTCCTTGGCATTGACCGTGACACTTACTTCACACTTGGCAGTCTTATATGATGCGGTGATGGTTGCCGAGCCTTCGGCCACTGCGGTTACTGTGCCATTTTTCACTGTGGCAATCAAGGGATTGGACGAAGTCCAGACGATGGTTGCGCCGACAGGAATGTCCTTGGTCTCAACTTTAAGTTCGGCCGTATCGCCCTCGGTCAGTACAACTGAGGTCGGAGTTACGGTAATCGTAGGATTCTTTTCGATTTCTTCGCCGGGAAGAACGGGATCGGGATAAACGGGCCACGGAGTATTCCCCTCGATGCCGTCAAAGCAGAATACGCTTGAGCCGGGAAGGTTGAGGGTCAGTTCCTGATCAATGTCGATGGGGGTGTCAAGCTCGAGGCCTTCTAGGGCATCTTGAACCTTAAATGAGGACTTCAGGCGGATGGTGCCCGTAACGTGTGCGGGAATATCAAGTGCCTGACGGAGGGTGGTCTTGAAGGTCTTGGCGTTGTCATCGCCGTTGCGGAGAGCTAAGGTTGACTTGACGCCGTTCCAGGATGCCCAGCCGTAAACCTCATGCTTGGAGCCGGTCCAGGGATTGCCGCCTACCCAGTGTGAGTCCGGGAGAACATCGGCGTTATTCTGGTGCCAGAAAATACATTCGGCCATATCTTCCCAAAGTTTCCCCTTCGTTCCATCCGGGCCCTTGATGCGGTTCATCAGCTTGAAGTCGCAGTAGAGCTCAACCAGGTTGGAGCCGCAGGCAAACGAGCAACGCATTTCGTTCAATACGTGCTGATAGTCCTGGGAATACTTGGGTTGACCATGTTCCGTAAGCAGTAGACCGTGGAACATGATTGAGTTGGTCGGACAGAGCGGAGAGTTCTTGACAAAGTTCTGGTAGATCAGACGGTCACGATACGTAATCCACTGTTCGCGGTCGTTGGAGTTGTTACCGGCCTTACCGAAGTCGTTCTCTTGACGCCAGGTGACGTCTGAGATGTTGTACCAGAAAGGAGAGGCCCAAGTGCCTACGGTAGTAACATAGAAAATGTCGGGCTTTAGTTCGCGCACTCTGTTTTCAATATCAATAATGCCTTCTGCACCTTCTTCATTGTTGGGGTCTGGTCCGGTTGCAGAGAAGATGCTACTGATACCGTCAAATTTAAAGGCCGTGAAATTGTAGTTATTGATCATGTAGGTACACTGATCAAGGAAGACCTTGTAGTAAGAGGGATTGCTCAACTGCATTCCTCCCTTGTTGCTCCAGTAACTGCGTCGGTAGTTGCCGCTTTGGCCATAGCCTCCGACCGGGCCAAGCCACGCTCCGATACCGGAATTCATGGCTACAGCTACGTTATTAGCCTCCGTGAAGCCATTAGGGAAGTTGGGATTGAAATCCCATGTGCCATAGTAGTCCCAACCATCGTCCCAAAGGAATGATTTAATGTTGGCACCATACTTTTTATAGAGGTTCTTTTCCCATTGCCCTACGACTTCTACACACTGGTCAATATTCATATTGGTGGTGTAGTTCGGGTCGTTGTTGCGGTCAATGTTCAGCTCAAACCATGAGTTATAAAGGGGGAAGGAGCGCCATGCGACGGCACGCTCGCGCTCTACATAGGCGCATACCGAACGACGCTGCTGGCCCGGCGCTACGAGACCCACGACGGCACTTACTTTCCAGGTCTTGCCAAACTCAAGTGTCGTGTTGCGGTTCCAAAGGCCCTGAATGGTCTGGGCTTCGGGCGCTGGCAGGTAGATACGGAACACCTTGGTGTATGAAAGATTGATGTTGCCGTTGGTGTTCATCGAATTGTCGTTATTGTGGGCGAAGTAGCGGAGTGTATACTCGCCGGCGGCGGGTACGTCAACCTTGTAGATATTATCGTTCTTCTGATTGCCTGAGAAGCCTTCGTGATAGTCAACTACTGCTACATTGCCATCTGAGTCAACGAGGTCGATACCGCAGAGGTCAAGGCGGTGGTTACCGCGTGTATAAAGGAACTCTACGGTGAGTGTGGCCGGTTCGGAGAATGAAACCTTGCGGCTCATCTGGCGAACGTTGTCAACGTTGACACCAAGCTCGGCGATACGCGCTGGTACGTTCGCGGCGCCGGTCTTGGTCCAGCTGGTTCCTGACCATGTGTCGGTATCCGTATCATCTACGTTAAACTCATTGACCTGATTCCCGGAAAGGACGCGCCGCATCGGAGCCTTGGACTTAGCCTGAGCGGGTGCGTTAGGGTCTTCGCCGAAAATCACTTCCGGAATTGCTATATTATGGCTGTAGGTGATATGACCGTTGGACGTGATGGTCTCGGTTTTGGTCTCTATGAAGTAGCGTACGATGTAGGTTGTCGTTTCCGGCACCTTGATTGTATATGAGTTGCTCTGCTGAGCGCTTCCGGAGAAGCCGGCGTGATAGTCATATGCAATTACGTCGCCGGTAACAGGGTCACAGATATCAACGCCTACAATGTTCAGGCGATGGCTGCCGCCGGCATATTCGAAGACTATATTGCAATCTCCCGCTTCGCGGAACGTCACGAAGCCGCGTGTGCCGACGATATCCGTGGACGAAAGGGCTTTGTTGCCGGAGATGGTTTTGAGTTTCAGAATTTTTGAAGGGGTATCAGCTCCGGGAATCCAATTGAATGACTGGTCGGTCCATGAGTTTGGCGTGAAAGTGTCCATTCCGGAGTTCGGCGTCAATACCTGATTATGGCCCATCGGGGTTTCAAGGCCAGCAAACATCAAGTCGCTGGCAATGACTGCGCCGCGGGTATTGCCTACGACCTGCGGCGCACTGTGACCCTCGACGTTCTTGACGTCATAGAGCATAGCAACGATGGACTTCATGGAGACGTCAGCACTTTTAGGAGTCAATGACATTTCAGTGCGGAAATAGTGTGAGCCGTCGCGAAGTATCGCACTCCATTCCACGTTCAGTTTAGTGCCCTCAAATTTTGCCTTGATGCATTGGCCGTTAAACTTCTCGGAGCCTTTGAAGGATTCGGGATTGGCTGTGAGGGACTCAGTGGTTACTTCTTTCAGCTTCATCTCAGAAGCGTGAACAACAGTGCCGTCACCAAGGGTGATTATAAACAGTTCTGAACCGGGTTCAAGGTTCAGGGCCTCACAGCCACCGAACGTCAGGGTATTGCCCTCCTCGATAAACGAAACCGATAGTAAATCGTTGCTCAGGGTGTAAACCCCATTATCGTCCGTGACGACCGCAACGCCAGGTTGTGTCTCGCCCGGATAGATAACGTTCTGAGCGTTGACGGAACATACCGCTCCGCCAAATGCAAGCATCAATAGTAACTTGCGCACAGAAGATAATATCATGTTTTAAGATTGATTAGATTTAATTGGTTTATATATAATGCGCAAAGTTACGAAATATTCGCGAAAAAATGAATAGTAAAAAAGCAAAAAATGCCGGAAATCTCTTGCTTTCCGGCATTCAGGGGAATTTTCTTATTTTTTTTCACAAAAGAAGCGCCAAAATATAGGCCACATAGCCCAACGCCATCAATCCGCCTTCAACTCGTGTAATGGTCCTTGTTTTAAAGAACCAGCCAAAAAGCCAGAAGGCAACCGAAGCCGCCAAAAGTGTCAGCAAATCCAAGTTACCGATGCTCCCGAAGGGCAGGGGCGTAATGACGGCCGATGCGCCCAACACCATAAGAGTGTTGAAGATATTGCTGCCGATGACGTTACCGACTGCCATCGCCGGCTTACCCTTGACTGCCGCAACTATCGACGTGGCCAGTTCCGGAAGTGACGTCCCGGCAGCAACTATGGTCAAGCCGATAACAGCTTCGCTGACGCCCAATGCCGAAGCAATGCCCGACGCGCCGTCAACAAATCTGTCTCCGCCCCAGATCAGTGCTGCCAATCCGCCGATGACGTAGGCGATTGCCCGCCAGATTCCCATCGGCTTTATCGCGGGTTCATCCGTCGCGTCTGAAACCTCCGGATTCTTTGCCGATGCAAACGTATAACGCATAAACAGCAAGAAAAGAAGTAGCAGGAACAACCCGCTAAGTCGCGACACGACGTTGACCCCCGTCCCGTTAATAACTCCGCTATTGCCTAACATCAGCAGGACTACTGACGAGAGTATCAACATTGGAATCTCCAGCGTCATCACCGACCGCTGAATCACTATCGGGCTGACCACTGCAGTCACGCCGATAATCATCAGGATATTAAAGATATTGCTCCCGACCACGTTACCGATAGCCAACGGTGCGCTTCCCGATAGGGCCGCAAGAACCGAAATGGCCAATTCCGGTGCCGAGGTCCCGAAGGCCACGACCGTAAGACCCACTATAAGGTCACTCAACCCGAAACGCCGGGCTATGGCCGACGCGCCGTCGGTCAGGACGTTAGCCCCAACCAAGATTAACACCAAGCCGAGGACCAACCAAAAAATCTGAGCGATCATAATTTTGTCCCGAAGGCCAAATCGCCCGCGTCGCCAAGACCAGGCACGATATAGGAATGAGAATTGATTTCCGGGTCTACGGCGCCTACCCATAGTGTCGTTTTGTCCTCAGGGAAAGTGGACTTTACGTAATCCACCGCCGCCTGTGAGGCTATCACGGATGCTACGTGAATCCGGGCAGGTGTCCCCTTGGTCAGCAGTGCGCGGTAGCTCAGCTCCATTGAGGCTCCCGTGGCAAGCATCGGGTCTACCAATATCAAAGTCTTGCCGTTCAGATCCGGAGAGGCGATATATTCGATAAAGACATCGAAATTCTCCTTCTCCTTATATTTGCGATAAGCGCTGACAAAGGCGTTTTCCGCATGGTCAAAGAAGTTCAGAAATCCCTGGTGGAAAGGTAAACCCGCACGGAAAATCGTAGCAAGCACCACGTCTTCGCCGATTACCCGACATTGACACGGGGCCAATGGCGTCTGAATCGTCTCAGTCTTATAATCAAGATGTTTTGAAATTTCGTAGGCTATTATTTCACCGATGCGCTCTAAGTTACGTCGAAAGCGCAGCATATCATGCTGAATATCTACGTTGCGGAGCTCCATCATGTATTGGCTCACGAGAGAATCTTGCTTGGCAAAGTCTATTACTTCCATGATTTTTATGAAATCTTTAAAATTTATATTCTGCTCCGACCATGCCGACAATTCCTTGTGACGGAATCGCGGGGCCGAGATACCATTGGCGATTCAGGAGGTTTTCTCCATTAACAAACACCGTCCACTGTTGGTTTAACTGATAGCTGACCGATGCGTTAAGTTTCGATATGGTCATAAGGTTCTGATAGCCCGAGGACATTGCGCTTGAAACCTTGTTGCGTGACGGACGGAATTGATAGCTCAAGTTGATGGCCAACGGGGTGATCGGCCTTACCGTGGCCTGTGCCATCAGGTTAAACTTGGCGTGATCGCCCCAGAGGGCATAGCCCTTGGTGTAATTGCCCTTGGGATTCTGAGCTAATTCGGCGCGGACCTTCAGGCTCAGGTATTGGCGGTAATCATAATTGAGGTCGGCTCCCCCGTGGGCGCCTCTCATCTTGACTCCGTGCATCGCGCCGAATCCATCTTCCGGAATCAGCCAGTCCCATGTCCAGGCATAACCCCCGAAGAATCCGATCGATGCGCCGGACCACGGTCCGATGGTCAAACCGGCGTCTGCCGTGAAGATGCGTGAGAAACCAGCCTCGTAATTCGCATGAAGATAGGGTTGCTGATCGTAGAGCGCTGCCCGTGAATTTGCCTCAAGACGCCCGTCCGTTTTCGCCCAGATGTTGAAGTGAACCGAGGGTCGCCAGCATACGTCAACCTTCGGAACTATGAACAGTTTCCGATACTTGACGTTGCCTTCCTTGATATCAATGCCGGCAGCTATTCGTGCCGTAAACGGTTTGGTCGATAGTTGATAAGCCGGCTCCACATGAGTGACTCCTTTGCTTTGGCCCGACGTCGAGTGCATCAATTGTTGGCTAAGGGTTAAGCCCCAGAGCGAGTAGGCCGACGCATGCCAGTTAGCGCCTAATTCTATTTTTCCGATGTTGTGGGTCGGATGATTCGGAAATCCGAAGGCCATCAGCGTGTAATCCGCCGATGCCCGATAGTCTAACTTACCGACTTTGCCATTCCAGTCTACGCCCAGATTCCCTAAGTTGGCGTTGACGGTTTCGGCGTCTACCGGGAAGGGCATGTTATAGTTTGAGAACCCGTAGGTCAGTAACGCTGAGAGTGTGCCTCCCGATGCAATCCAGGAGCTCCGGGCGCCGATGAGCGCCGAGTTGCGTCGCAGGCTGACCTTACGGTTGTCATTGAAGTAATTGTCGGGATATTTAGTCTTATATGCGTAACCGTCAAACTGCATGAACGCGTCTACCTGGAGACTGTCACGATTCACTGCTCGAATCCCGGCCGAGGCGCCGAGGTTCCACAGAGGACCGTAGGCCAACGCCGCATATCCCTTCTGAGTGGAGCGCGGAAGCATGCAAGCCCATGGCGTCGGCTCGAGGGTTACGATTTGAGGGGTCAGTTCCGCCCAATTTGTGCCGGCCGACATCGGCAGGCGTCCGGGGCTGACTGGCGGGAGTGTAATCTCCGGAAGCAGGCGCAGGCGTGTGGCCGCTTGCTCTTCCGGCACTATCTGGTGGGTGACGGTGATTTCCGTGTTGAGGTTCTGAGCCGTAGCCGAAGCGCTGACGGCAAGTATGGTAGGTATGATTAGTCGCTTCATTTCTGTAGGCGTTTGTCAATCATTTGGAAGATGTCGGCATCGGTGCCGGGATAATTGTCGCGGAGAACTTTCAGGTATTCGTTGGCCTCAAAGTCATTGCCCTGGGCGCGCAAAATGTCGCTCAACAGTACGTAGGAGCGCGCAAGCCAATAGGCATGGGGCGGATTGGCGTCAATCAGCGCTTCAATCTCCTTTTGGGCATTGGTGAGGTTATTGTTCCGGAATTCACCGTCGGCAATATCAAATGCGGCACGGGTACCGTAAATGTTTTCCGGGTGCTTGGAAAGTTCGCGGCGAAGGGTAAGCGCTTCGGTCTCCTGGCCCGAGTCGGCCAAGGCTCCCGCGCGAATAAACTTAACTTCCGGCAGGTCACTGCCCGCGGCAGCTCCGGATTCAAGGATGTTTTTCGAAATCTTGATAATCACGTCATTGCGCCCAAGGTCACGCGCACTCCTGAGCTGGCCCATACGCGCCGTGTGGCGCATTGTTGCAGTGGAGGCCCGTTTTTCAAGCGCCGCATAGCGCGTCAGTGCATTTTCTGTCTTCCCGAGGTCATATTCTGCCTTGGCCGCGATGCTCATTGCCTCTTCGGCGCCTTCTGCGTCAGGATATTTTACCAACATCTGTTCGCTGAAACTCAGGCGTTCTGCGGGTTGAGTCGCGGCGCGCGCCTTGCGCAGAAGTTGCGCGGCGGCTATGGCGTTGCGCTCTACTTCGTCAAGTTGAGGTGCTCCCGCCGTTGAAACTAAGAAACTGTTAAGCTCCTCGATGTCGCCTCGCTCGGCATAGATGTTTTTAAGGTCTTGCACAGCAACTGTAGCCTCCGAACTTGACGGATGGCGTGTAATTACCTGCTTGTAGTATTCAATCGCGCGGTCGGTCTTGCCGCCATTATTGTTGAGGATTCCCAATTGAAGCAGGGCGTTGCGGCCTTGTTTTGTTGCCGCAAACTCCGTGGCTATCGTTTCGTATGTGGCGATTGCATCTCCTTGCTTACCTATGGCGCTGAGTGTTAGAGCCTTCTCCGTGAGTGCCTCAGGGCGAAGGGGCGATTGCGGAAATTGGCTCAGGACTTTGTCTATGGTGCCTAATTTATCGTTGCGCTTGCCTAAGTGCCCCTGCATGATTGCCTGTTGAAGCAGGGCATAGTCACCCGTCCTCGGATTCAGGTCGTAGGCTTCCTTGTAAGTCTTCAATGCAGCGTTGAAGTCCGATCCATAATAATAGGTATCGGCTATGCGCGTGCGGGCATCGGTCTTGGCGTCTGCCGGAAGCTGATTCAGCTGTTCAGCCGCTTTAAACTGGGCGCGGGCGTCGTCATATTTCCGGCTCCCGAAAAGTGAGTAGGCAAGATTGTAGGTTGCCGTTGCCCGGTTCGGGTCATTATTTGCTGCGCCCCTGAGGAATTCATTATAATATTTCTCCGCTTGCTTGTAGTTTTGCTGCTCATAGTAAGCGTCAGCAAGCCAAAGAGTTGTCTGCCGCCCTATGTCAGCGTTATGCTTCTTGAGCTTTTCTGATTGAGTCAGAAGTTCGATGGCTTTGGAGGCGTCGCCGCTCTGCAGGGCGCGAGACCCTAATACGAACAGAACCTGCTGACGCGCCGATTGAATCTGCGGCGTGTTCGTCTTCAGCGCGTTGAGCGAGCGGAGCGCTCCTTCATAGTCGTTGGTGGCCATGTAGCCTTTGACCAAGTAGTCCTGGACCGTAGCTGCGTTGCGCGAGTTCGGATAGCGCCTTATGAAGTCT
This sequence comes from uncultured Porphyromonadaceae bacterium, assembly GCA_947176925.1. Classification (GTDB taxonomy): domain Bacteria; phylum Bacteroidota; class Bacteroidia; order Bacteroidales; family Muribaculaceae; genus UBA3263. The sequence continues at coordinate 17,730 of CAMWSN010000009.1, read as the reverse complement.
TCAAGCGTCTGTACCGATGAACCGAAGGGAACTCGGCCACCGTCCACCTGTGCCACCGCATAATTATAATAGGCTTGTTCAGTGATATCCGGGTCAAAATCCATCTTGACTGCCTTTTCAAAACTCAAAATTGCTGCCGCCGCATTGCCTTCCGAGAGGTATGACTGACCGATGGTCAGCGCTGCGCTTTGGCCCATCGCGTTATGAAGTTCCGTGACGGGCGCAAGGAGGTCTATCGCACGGTCATAATCCGCGCGGCTGTAATCGTCCGTGCCGACAATGTATCTGACGCTCAGCGGCGCGTCCTCCGGATGTTGTTCCATGTAGGGCCGCAGAAGGCTCAGCGCTTTCGATTCGTTGCCTAAGGCATATTGCGATTCGCCGCATACGCGCTGCGCTTCTGACGCAAATTCTGAGCTGGAGTTGATCAGGGGCTCCGCAAGGCGCAAGGCTTCTTTATAGTCGCCTTCCTTATATCGGATCTGTGATAGATAGTAGTCGGCGCTGCTTCCCGGCTCGCGCGTGCGGTCCACTTCTTGTAACAGGTTGATTGCCTTCGGGTAATCCTCGCGCAGATATGCTATGTAGCCGAGGTAAAATTTCGCCGGATTGGAGTATTGACCCTTGTTTGAAAGTGACGTAAACAGGCTTTCCGAGCCGTCAAGTTGACCGAGCTTGAGCATCGAGAAGGCACGCCGGTAGTCAAGCTGTTCAGCCTGCGCCGGTTCCAAGGCGTTGTGGCTGATTTGGTTGAGCTGACGCAGCGCAAGTGAGTAATTGCCCTGGAAAAAGGGTAGGGAGGCAAGCATCAGACGTGCCGGCTCGCGCTTCGGCGAGTGGGGATATTGCTGACAGAAGGTCGTCAGCAGTGACCCCGCGTCGGTTAACCCCGCCTTATAGGAGGCTACGGCTTGAAGCCACATCAATTTCTCGCGCTCCGGGGAGCCTGATTTCATCGCCGCCTTGCATTGGTCGATACAGCCTATATAGTTCCCGTCAGCAAGCATCAGGGCGGCCCGCTCAATGTAGCCCCCTGATTGAGGCGAATTTACTTGGGCGGCTGCGGATATTCCGATTCCGCATGCAAGCCCTAAAACAATATATTTCAGTCTCATAAACTTTCAGTCAAAAGGAATTTACCCCTCAAAGTTACGAAAAATCTCTCATTTCCACAAATTTAGATGCAACCTCTCGTAAATCCAAGCCGGAACAAGGCGCTCTAAGGCGGTCAGAATCTTCCATCTCAGTCCGATGGTGACGCTCCGCCGCGCATACAATGTCGCCTTATAGACGCTCTTGATTACCCGCTCGGCATCCATCTCAAGAAGGTATTTGCGCCCCGAATTCAGCAGAGGGGTTCGAGTCCACCCCGGTTTGATGTCTACAATCTTTAAGCCTAAACCGTCGCGACGGCTGCGCTGCCTGAGCGCTTCTAATAGGGTTGAATCATAGGCTTTCGACGCCGAATAAGCCGGCAGCGACTCCAAACCCCGGATGCCCGCTATCGAACTGATGGCAACCAAGCGTCCTTTCCTCCCGGAGGTCTCAAAGTACTTATAAGCCGTACCGACCATCCGCGTGAACCCTACGGCGTTGGTCTCCGCCGTAAGCACTTCGTCGGCAATCGGCATTGACTCATCGTCAGCCCGAAGGATTCCCGAGCAATGAAGATATATGTCAATTCCGCCCATCCGGGTGACTAGCTCAAGCATCTCCTTTGGCGCCGATTCCGACATAATATCAATTGCGCCTGTGAAAACTCGATCCGGAGCCAATCCCTGAAGCGATTCCAACGCCTGACGATTGCGTCCGGCAACGCCCACGGTCCATCCGTCAGCAATAAACCGTTCGGCAACTCCGCGACCGAGACCCGACGTTGCTCCCATTATTAATATTCTCTTATTCATATCCGCAAATTTACAAAAAATATTATTTCTCTCTCCCCAAATTTTTCATTTTTCATTCTTAATTTTTCATTTTTTTCATTTTTTTTCCTATTTTTGCAGTGTGAATAAACCGGAAATCATTCAATTGCCGCGGGTGCTTGACAATCGGGGAAACCTCTCGTTTGTCGAGCAAGGACGCCACGTCCCCTTCTCAATCCGTCGTAGCTACTGGATTTATGATGTCCCCGGAGGCGAAGGTCGCGGCGGACATGCTTTTCGTCGCGCTCAGGAGCTTATTATTGCTCTTAGCGGCAGTTTCGACGTATGCCTGACAGACGGAGTTGACTCCATGACCTTCTCCCTCAATCGCTCTTATTATGGACTTTATGTCCCCGCCGGATGGTGGCGCACGATTGAAAATTTCTCAACTAATTCCTTTGCCCTCATTCTCGCTTCAACTGACTATGATGCTGAGGATTATATCCGTAACTTCGAGCATTTCAAAGAATGGAAAAAGACCCTGTAATCAGCAGCGTTTATGACTGCACTGTCCTTGAGCTCGACAAGCACCACAGCGACCGAAAGGGAAACCTTACAGTCGTTGAAAACTCCCGCACTGTACCCTTTGAAGTTAAGCGCGCTTATTATCTTTATGACGTCCCCGGGGGCGAAAGCCGCGGCGCCCATGCCCATAAGGCTTTATATCAGCTTATTGTAGCTGCTTCCGGCAGCTTCCGTGTGACCCTCGATGATGGTCGCGTCAAGCGCACTTTCCTCCTGAATCGTCCTTATCAGGGTCTGTTGGTTGTCCCCGGTATTTGGCGAACGATTGATGACTTTTCATCCGGAGCCGTCTGTCTCGTCCTTGCCTCCGAACTCTATGATGAAGATGACTACATGCGCGAGTATGACGATTTTATCCGTTTTAAACAATGATTAAGTTCCTTGACTTAGAGAAAGTTAATGCCGCCCATGGACGTGAAATCCATGAGGCCGTAAATCGTGTGCTCAATTCCGGATGGTATCTCCAAGGCGAAGAAAATGCCCGGTTTGAAGAAGAATACTCTCATTTTATCGGCTCAAAATATTGTGTCGGTTGTGCCAATGGCCTTGACGCCCTGATATGGATTTTCCGGGCTTACCGCGAAATGGGTGTCCTCCATTCCGGCGACGAGATTATTGTGCCTGCAAATACCTATATCGCCTCGATTTTGGCCCTGACGGAAAATGGCCTAAAGCCCGTTTTGGTGGAGCCCGACCCCGTTACTCTCCAGATTGACCCCGCAAGAGTCGAAGACTCAATCACGGAGCGTACGCGCGGATTGCTGATTGTTCATCTCTACGGCCGATGTGCTTATAATCAGCAGATTGCCGAAATCTGTCAGCGACATAATCTCCTACTGGTTGAAGATAACGCTCAGGCCCACGGGTGCCGCTATCAAGGTCGTCGCACCGGCTCACTCGGACATGCTGCCGCCCATAGCTTTTACCCCGGAAAAAACCTTGGCGCACTCGGCGATGGCGGCGCCGTCACTACTGATGACCCTGAACTTGCCTCCACGATTCGCTCCCTCGCCAATTACGGGAGCACAAAAAAATACGTCTTCAAATATCAAGGCCGCAACTCCCGCCTTGACGAAATCCAGGCCGCAGTCCTGCGCGTGAAATTGCGCCATCTTGACTCTGATAATCAGCTCCGTCGCTCCGTCGCTCGACTTTATTACGAAGGACTTCAGGACGTGGCAGACATTTTCCTCCCGAACCTTGACTGCCCCGACGAAGAAAACGTATTCCATCTGTTCCCGATTATCACTCCGCGACGAGATGAACTCCAAAACCGACTAACCGACGACGGAATTCAAACGCTAATCCACTATCCCATTCCCCCTCACAAACAGGAATGTTACCGCGGGTGGAACCACCTGTCCTTCCCCATAACTGAGCGCCTCGCCGCCCAAGAGCTCTCCCTCCCGATATCCCCGGTCCAATCCTCCTCCCAAACCCAATCCGTCATCCTCTCCCTCCTCAAATAATTATGGCTAAAATTAAAGTTAAAGATACCGAAGTTACAGTTGTAAATTTCAACGGTGAGGATTATATCTGTATTACCGATATGCTTCGTGCAAAAGACGGAGATTTCTTTATAACTGATTGGCTCCGTAATCGTAATACTCTTGAATATATTGGTATTTGGGAAAAAGTTTATAATCCGGATTTTAATTATGGCGAATTCGCCATAATTAGAAATCAAGCAGGTCTTAATAGCTTTAAAATCAGTGTGAAAGAGTTTGTTTCCCGCACTAACGCCATCTCCATTCAGACCACAGGCAAGCACTATTTACGCTAATGAAGCAGACGTTCTGAACGTTGCAATGTTTGGAATGACGGCAAAACAATGGCGTGATGCAAACCCTTCCATTAAAGGAAATATTCGCGATTACGCCTCTATAAATGAGCTTATATGCCTATCCAATATGGAAAATTTAAATGCTGTTTTCATTCAGCAAGGTGTTTCTCAGCACGATCGGCTTATCAGACTTAACCAAATAGCCATTCATCAGATGAGTATCCTTGAAAATGACGGATCTCACCGCAATCTCCTAAAGTAACCGTAATCATATCAAACTCACTTGCGATGCAGCCAATATTGGCGCGTGGGCTCCGGAAGGCGCTCTATGGCGTAGCGCAATGCCGTGCGCGGCATCTCCATGTAATGTGTTTCAAGAAAACCGATTAAGACGCTCTCATTCTTTTTGCCAACCTCGCGCAGCGTCCATCCTATCGCCTTGTGAATCAGGTCGTGATGATGTCCGATCAGTTTGTCGGCCAATATCAAAGTCGGTTCGGTAATTCCGTTACGGATAAAGTCAAGCGTGGTCACTATCGAGATGCGCTGCTCCCAGAGATTATCACTCTCAGCCAGCTTCATCAACAGGTCAAAATTCCCGCTTTTATCCAGCCGTAAATAAGGCCCTAAGATATACTGACATGAAAGGTCAACCAAATCCCAATTATTCGCTTGTCGCGCATTGGCCAAATAAAACTTTGCTATCGCCTCGCGACATGACTTCTTCCTGGATAATTCCTCCGCATCGTCGCTGCGTTTGGGCAGATTCGCCTTCATCATCTCAACCAAAATCAGCAATCCGCAGAGTCTCACCTCATGCCATTCCGAATCCAGAAGCTGTTGCAAGTCTTCAAGCTCCACTCTCTTATGAACTTTGCGCACTATCGCTCGCGTCACGGGCACTTTAAGCCCCAGGAACATGTCGCCCTCGCCATATTGCCCCGGGCCAGTCTTGAAAAATCGCATCAAATGCTCCCGCTGCTCCTCATCCCGCTCAGCAACTATCATCTCCACCACATCCTCAGCCCGATATTTTTTATTATCCATAATTCGCGTGAAACTTAATTCGTTAACAAAAATTGACGCAATGAAACCATCTGGATTCCATCAAGCGTATTTGGTGAGTGGTCGCGTAAAGTAACAAGGATTTTTTCATAATTATCCTCGATTTCCTTTAAATTTCCGAATTCCCGAGCTGCCGTATCGGGATTGTCTACATTGAGTGCCACCTGGATATACTTTTTTTCACCACTCTTTTCGGCAATAAAGTCAATCTCTTTCCCTCCGCTTAAATAGCCGATTCTAACCTGATAACCTTGTGATTGCAGGTGATTGAACACGGCATTTTCAAGGAGTGCCCCGTAATCCAAAGGACGTAAACCGATTACGGTATTCCTAAGCCCAAGATCCTCAAAATAATATTTTTCTCCTATCTCGAAATAGCGTTTACCCTCTATTTCCCAGCGTCTTACTTTATTTATAATAAATGCGTCACAGATATAATCCGCATACGTCTGTACGCTGTTGACTGTCCCGTTAATTCGTTGAGACTTCAAGTAATCTGCAATCCTTTTCGCAGTAAAAATTTGGCCGATATTATCGGATATAAACATGAGTAACCGTTGGAGGAAATCATTATTTCTCAATGAATGGCGGGAGACGATGTCACGATAAACCAAAGCATCCATTACTCCATGGAGATACTCATGCCATGTCGATTTATCCGGAAGATTCCTCAAGTATGGCATACCTCCATAGCGAAGATATAACATTAGAGAGTCTTCAGAATCTGCAAGTCGGTGAAATTCAAGAAACTCTGCGTAGCTTAAAGGATGGATTCTGAATTCAGCACTTCGACCCGCCAGACGAGATGCCATTTCCGATGAAAGCATTGAAGAGTTACTTCCCGTAATATAGATGTCATTATTGGTATCTAATGCTAAGGAGCGAATCACTTTATCAAATTCTGAAACTTCCTGTATTTCATCAATGAATATATAGTTCTTCCGCTCCGATGATAATCCGGTAGTTATCTCATTATGCAAGTCGTCTGCGCTCTTGATATTGGAAAATGAGAAGTCCTCAAGGTTTATGGTTATGAAATTTGCTTCCGGATTTCGTTCCCTTAATGTTTGTTCTATGGATTTAAGGATATAGCTTTTCCCTACTCGTCGCTGACCGACAAGTACTTTTATCATGTTTTTATCAACATAAGGGAGGATTCTGTTCAGATATAGAGGCCGTGATATGATCATATAAAGTTTTAAGTATAATGAAAACTTTTTGCAAATTTACGAAAAGTTTTAAATATAATCAAAACTTTTAGCTGATTACTTGAACGAGTTTCTGCAAATCGCCAAAGCTGTTTATTATATAATCCGCGCCGGCCTCCTCGAGCTCTTTGATGGTGCCATTGCCGTAAGTAACTCCGCAAGTCTTCGTTCCGGCCCTGCTCCCCATCAGTATGTCCACGTTCATGTCTCCAACTACCAAGGTCTCTTCCGGGTTCCATCCCATAGAGTCAAGAATCCTGTTCACAGGCTCGGGGTCCGGCTTCCCATTGACCACTTCCTGACCGCCAATCAGAATCTTGAAATAGGAATCAATCCCGAAATCTTCATTAAATTGCTTTAAAGATTTAAGGTTACGGCTGGTAGCGATAGCCATATTGATTCCCTGTTTGTAGAACAATGAAAGTGTTTCAAAAACCTCGGGATACATCTGAACTTTAAAAGAAACTTTCAAAGTATCAAACACCCTATGATATGTTTCGGCAAAGGCATCAGCGATGTCCGGAATCCCCGGCCACAGAATCGGGGGAATGTCATGAAGCCGATAACCGATCATAGCCCGACACTCGGCCTCGGACCGCTGAGGAAGCCCCAACTCCCTGATTGTCTGTTGCATCGTCGCGATAATCAACCCCGCCGTATCAACCAACGTCCCGTCAAAATCAAATATCAAGTTCCTTATTTCCATTGTGCATATTCATTGAAAATCATAGTTTTTTGAGGAGGAGGGTACTGAGCCAGTAGGCGAGACCCGCAGCGATGGAGACCGGAAGGAGGAGTTGCTGCTGGGTGGTCATCTCTACTGTTATAAAAATTGCCATCAGCGGGGCGCGGGTAGCCGCAGCCATGACCGCTCCCATTCCGCAGACCACGGCCAAGGGCATCGGCATCGGAGTGAGCTGCGCGAAGAGCAAGCCGGCAATACCTCCCGCAAAAAGGGTAGGGGCGAAATCTCCGGCCACACCGCCGCCGGAATTTGACGTGTAGGCCGCGATGGATTTTAAAACCATTACTCCGACTAAGGTCATCGGCAGCAGGTATTTATGCTCCGTAAACAAGGTCATTATGGAGCCGGAAATGACGTCATGAGGATTGCCGTTAGCCATCTTGCCGAGTATGCCGTAACCTTCGCCGTAAAGTGCAGGAAAAAGAAAAAGCAGGAAGCCGAGAAGGAGTCCGGAAGTCATGGCTCCGAGCCATATATTTTTGGTTTTCAGGCGTGTAAACAGTTTTTGCGTCCATTGGCCGGTGCGGAAATAATAAGCTCCGTAGAGCCCGCAAAAAAGCCCGAGCAGAATTATCAGGGGGAGCTTGTCAACGGGCATCTGCGGATGAGTCCAGAGGGTCATGTCCGGGGTCTGACCGCTGAGCAAGTAAGCAGTCATTGAGGATATTATACACATTGCCGCCAACATCAGCAGCGGCACTAACCCGATTTGCATTCTCAGCACCTCAAGGGTGAAAAACATCCCTCCGACGGGAGATTTAAAGATTGCTGCAATGCCGGCACCGGCACCGCAGGCCGTACACATCACCAGCTGGTCGCGACTAAGCCCGAACCAGCGGCCCATGTTGCTGCCGATGGCTGCTCCGGTGTAAGCAATCGGGCCCTCGGAACCTGCCGAACCGCCGAAACCCAAGGTCAGTGAACTGGCCACGATAGGCGCGAACATGATCTTCGGCGAAATGACGCCATCGCCTTGGGAGCTAATGACTTCCTTGATGCGTTCGGTGGAGTGCTCAAGCGGTTGACGGATGATATATTTTACCATCACTACGGTCAACAATATTCCGAAAAAGCCGGCAATTATGAGCCAAAAATTAGTTGTGGTGATTGCCATATCGCCTGTGACGGCGGAAGTTATCACCCCGACGAGCCACTTCAAAAACCATGCGGCCACACCGATAGCGACCCCGGCTACCGCAACGGGCAACCACGGATGACTCTGCGAATAGCTATGGATCGCTTTTAGGTTCATACTCAAAAAACGCCCCCAACTCAATTTTTGTTTAGAGGAATGCTGCTACGCTCCGGATTTTTGCTAATCGTGCCATAAAACTCGGATCTCTCTGTGCCTTTTGCTTATTATAGTTCGTTTGCAGGCGCAACCAAAGATCTGCTTCAATGCCAAGCGCAGCCTCAAGAAGCAAAGCATATTCGGTTGTAACCGCCCGCTTTCCGTTAAGAACTTCATTGAGCACCGATGGCGCCAAACCTATCTCCCTCGCCAAAGCACTTTGTGAAATACCACGATACTCAATTTCATCCTTGATCATCTCTCCGGGATGGATTAGATTTCCGGGGGTCAGATTATTCGCTATCATATCGGGATCAAGTCCCTTAATCTGTATCTTCATTCCTTTTATTTATAATGGTTTGACAATTCCAATATATTACATATAGTCAAGACGGGCTCCTCATCATTTACTGAAACAGTAAACTCAATCCGATACTGATCATTTACGCGCACAGAACTTATTCCGGCTTTGTCTCCTTTCAGTACCTCATAATTAAGCGATCTAATTTGCCATAATGACTCAATAGATGAGGCTTCAACCAAGAAAACTACGGCCTTCTGATACCGCCTGATAATATCGGGCTGAAAACGAAACTTACGATTGGAACTTTTGCCCGTTTCATAAAGTTCACGTAATGCTTCCTCTTCAAAAGTAACTATCATGACTATTTTTATAGTGCAAAGATACGAAAAAAATCTTATATTCGCAAATCTGAGAATTGTTTAGAGTTTGAAGGAGTAGACGAGGCCGATGGTGTGGGGGGAGTCGAGTTCGTCGGCGTCGGTGGTCTTTGCGAAGCGGTAGAAGATGTCTAAGGAATTATGGCGGTTGATTTTGAAGGCCGTGCCGCAAGTGGTGCGCCATTTATCGCAGAAAAGGGCTGACTCTGAAGTGTTTTTGGTGTGGTTCTGCTCAGCTAAAAGCGAGTAGAGTTCAAATGACCAATAGGGAGTCCAGGGACACTTCTTTGAGGGCTTGACTTCAGCCATGATGCGTGAGCGCAGGATGTGTTTGCTCTTTGCTGCAACCGTTTTATTTCCGGCGGCATAGCCTTCGTCCAGGTCAAAGCGGGGCACGAGTTGTTCGGGCCTATAAGTGTATTGATACCTTTCGCGAAGGCTGAGGGTCAACACTTTAGCCGGCTTCCATTCGCCGGTCACTCCGAGCGATACGCGGTGTTTATTCCCCCAGAAGTCCGATACCTGATAATTAGAGGTCTGTTGCTTAGGGGTGTAAGCCTGAATGAACTTATAGCTAATCCCTATTTTCAAGGGTTTCAGCGGCTTATAAGAAGCGGAAACCTCGGCGCTCCATTGGTCAGAGCGCTTAAACCAGTCAGCCGAACGATATTCGACTCCGGCGCCTATGTTGAGGCCGAATGAAAACTTATGGCTGATTTCAGCGCCGCCTAAAAAGGTTTGAGCCCCGGCGGCTGAAGCAATGAGCATCAGCCCCGAGGCAAGAAGATTACGCAGTTTCATTATTGGCCCTCCTTGGGGAATTTCAGGGTCGTATCAACGGTGTTGATGCCGTCAATAGTCGGGATATAATAAACTTTGAGCATGGCGGTGTCGCGCAGGAAGTCAATGTGGCCAACTTCTATACGTTTTATTTCCAGCCCGGTACGCTTCTCAAGGTCAGCCTTCAGTTCATCCAATTTCTCAGGAGCCGTCAGTTCGGGGCGGTCATAGAGAATCAGCTTGCAGGCTACGTGAGTAATCCAGTTGGAGCTCTCACAGAACCATATCCAGCCGATAAACAGGACGTTGGCGACCAATGCCTGCAAAAGGTTAGAACACAGCGCATTAATAACCGAGATGGCGATGATGACAAAAAGATAAGTCATTTCGCGCACGGGCATGGATTCCGTCCTATAACGGATAATGCCGAAGATGGCAAACAGACCCAACGCGAACCCGACTTTAAGTTTCACTCCGCCAAGCAGATAAATCAGGAAGAAGATGCTGACTGAAATCAGGGAGAAGGTGAAGTAATAGTCGCGACGGCGGCTCTTGGGATAGTAAAGCAGTTGAATGATTGAGGTGACTACTAAGGCGTTAAACGCAAAGCGGATAAGCAGCTCCCAGAGGTCAAACGTGTTGAAGCCCGTCGGATCGATGAGGTCCCACAGGTTCGATGCATTTTCGGCCGCAACTGAGGCCGGTTCATTAAGCTCGTCCATTGGAAAGATTTAAAGTTTAATATTTTGGTTATTAATAGATTTCTGAATGAGTCGCTCAACGTAGCGCAGGCGCTCCTTGAAGCGGTTTTGCTTGAGCGAAGGGTCGGTAAGGGCCATTCCGATGCAATATTTTGAGAAGCCGCTCTGCTTGATTCTCAGGGTCTTGAGAATGTCGAGAATCGGCGAATGGGTTAAACCGTCACGCTTCACTTCGACCACAACCAATGGGCCCATATCGCGGTCCAGGCCGGTCGTCTCGTTATGGAACCGTAGCTCGAGGTCAATGGTCAGGCGTTCGGTCATGGCGTTGTTAACTAAGGTAATACGTCGGAAAGCATTACTCAGGGCAGGTGACAGATGATGCTCGCCATACCAGGACTTGGCGGTCAGAAATTCGCGATAGTTAGCCAAGTCCGGCGTATACTCGGGAATCTGAATTCGCTTTTTATCGGTTCGCCCTTTGTTGTTTTTACGTTTTACTTCGAGGAAACCCACACCTGAATTCTCATAACGGCGCACTCGGATTTTCTGGCGCGTTTTGCATCCGCGCTGATGACGGTGAAACATTTCGCGCAGGTCAGTGTCATAGTAAAGCGTGGTGTATGGCATCAGCTTTTTCCCTTCAATTTCTTGAATGAAGTAGCTTCCGGCGGCCAAGCGGAGGAGCTCCACGAGGCCGTCAACCGTAGTGACGAATTTAGTATCTACGCGGTTGAGGAGCTTGACTTTGCCCATCTGCTCCAAAGAAACCGAGCGATAATCATCTAACAATTGATGCAGCATAATGCGCCAAATTTACAAAAAAAGTATAAAAATTATCTTCCGGCCTTGATATTATTTATCATCTGGGGCCCGGGGACAAAGTAGATCTCAATTCTCCGGTTCAAGGCCCTTGCGGCTCGGTTCGGGTCAACGGAAACCGGTTCGTCGAACCCCATTCCGTAGGGGACAATTCCTTCAGTCTGAAGTCCTTGCTTCTCAAACCATCCGACAATGTTATCGGCGCGGGCACGCGTCAATCGGTTCAGGTACTCTTCGGAGCCGGTGTCATCACTATGGACCGTCACGAGTACCTTATAATAATCGGGAGCTTTCAGGTGGCGAGAAATAGCCATCAGGGGTTTGACGCCGTGAGGCGCAATCAGAGTGTCATTAGCTAAAAAGAGGTCGCTGACGGGAATAGTCACCGCGACGACGAGTCCGTCACGCTCCTTGGCATCGGCATCAAACCCGGACTTTTTCAGCCGGGCCATCAGGTCAGCCATGCGTGTTTTTACTTCTTCGACATGCTTTTTAGGTACCTCGGGCGAGGCCAGGTTGGCGTCGACGCTCAACTCGGCGATCTCATCATGGTATTTTTCTATGGCCGACTTGGCGTTTGCTGCCATCGGTAGCAACGACAGGCCTATCATGGTAATAATTTTGGTCATTTTCATTGGCGCTAAGTTACGAAAAAAATCATTAAGGGCATAATAAAAAACAAGAAAAGTGTCAATTTTAGAAATTATTCGTAACTTTGCGGCAGAATATGAGACGGATTTTGAGCTTTATCTTCGCCCTTGGAGGACTTGGAATGTCGGCACAAGAGTCGACAGATTCGTTGCACCTCAATCAATTGGAGGAGGTGACGATAACGGCTACTGCCGCCCGCCAGAGGATTCAAGGCAAGCGCATCGGAGCGGAGAGCTTAGAGTTGAAGCAGATGAAGCTCCTGCCGAAGTTTGGCGGCGAAAATGACATCATCAAGTCGCTGACGCTCCTTCCCGGGGTTAGAGGAGAAGGTGACGGAGGCGGCGGATTTGAGGTGCGCGGCGGAAATTCGTCGCAGAATCTGATCGTCGTTGACGGGATTCCACTTTATAATCCGTCGCACGTAATGGGCATATTCTCAACGTTTAATGACGATGCCTTAGGCGGAGCGACGCTTTATAAGGGGCCGCTTCCGGCGGCATACGGTGGGGCCAGCTCGGCAGTTCTTGAAACGCGGCTCGCCCCCGGGGATATGGAGCGCTATCACGGCTCGGCCACCATCGGTATTCTCGCGGCTAAAATAAAGGCAGAGGGCCCTATTGTCAAGGATAAACTCTCCTTTGCTGTGGCAGCCCGGCGCTCATACGTCGATGCTTTCCTTCATATAGTGCCTAAGTATCGGAATACGGTGATGAACTTCTATGACGTTTCCGCGCGTCTGCGTTTTCAACCGTCGAGAAACCATACGGTTGACGGGACGTTCTTCATCAGCCATGACAACATGGCGATTGATAACGTGATGGGAATGTACTGGGGCAACCTTGGCGCGTCAATCAACTGGTTGGCAAGATGCAGCGACAATGTATCGCTGACGTCAACCTTGGCCGTAGACCAATATGCTCCGAAGATGGAGATGACAATGATGGAGATGGACCAGACAATGTGGACCGCTATCAATAATTATTCATTGACGGAGAAATTGCGCTGGGAGCTTTCCGAACACCACACTCTTGAGTTCGGTCTGCGCTCGGAATTACTGAGAGTCAAGTCGGCGGAATGGAAAATCAATTCGATGACCGAGCGGGAAGTCCGCTCGTTGAGCGACAACTCCCTCTGGGGAGAATGGACCGGCAGCTTCGGGCGCAGGGTGGACGTGACCGCAGGAGTCAGACTGAACCTTTCATCGGCTCTCTCCGGCGACAGATTCCATGATTTCAGTTCGATTTATCAACTTGAAAACCAGTTTGATGCGAAGAATTATTTTCGCGCCGAACCGCGCCTGAACATTAAATATAATCTCAATCAGCAACATAATCTGAAGCTCGGAGCGGGTGCTTCATCACAAAATATCCACAGCATCCGCGCTACGTCGACGTCGCTTCCCTTTGACCGCTTCGCGCTGACCTCGGCGCGGGTCAAACCTGAACGGTCCATGCAATATGCCATTGGCTATAACGGGATGACTTCAAGCGGCTCATTTGACTGGAGCGCGGAGGTTTACTATAGGGATATTGACAATGTCTATGATTTCAAGGATGGCAAGACGGTTTTTTCGGACATAATGCTTGAAAGTATCATATTGGGCGGAAAGGGCCGGAGCTACGGCGCGGAGTTCATGGTCCGCAAGAATGTAGGCAAGCTGACCGGCTGGGTAGCTTACACCATATCCCACACGGAGACCAAGATAGCGGGGATAAACGGCGGCCGATGGTATGACGCGTCGAATAACCGCCGGCATGACCTGACGCTGACGGCACTCTATCAACTTTCGGCTAAGTGGAATTTCGCCGCCACGTGGATTTTCATGTCCGGCCAACCGCTGACCGCCCCAGACGTTAAATATGACCTCTCAGGAGTGACCTGTTATTACTATTCCAAGCGCAATGCCTATCAGGCACCTCCGACCCACCGATTGGACCTTTCAGCGACTTATACCCATGCGGGCAAACGCTTCACATACGAATGGGCCTTCGGAATCTATAACACTTATTGCCGTTACAATCCTTACATGGTGTTTTTCCGTGATGACCCTGATAGCCCCTCCGGTACCCAGGCTGTAATCCAGGCCATGTATGGGCTTGTACCGTCGGTTTCTTACACTCTGAAATTTTGACAATGAAACGTTTGATCTACATATTCCTTTTGGCCCTGATGGCAGCCTCCTGTCAGCGCGACTTCGACTTGGAGTATCACGACATAGAGCCGCTGACAGTTATTGAGGCGACGTTGACGGCCGACGGCGTACGGGTGTCACTGACGTTGACAACTCCGATGGATGAGCCGATGAACCGCATGCGGCAGACTGATGCCATCGTGACGCTCACGGACATCACCGACGGCACGGAAGTCCACCTCACGGCCGATGATGAAGGCTTTTTTGTCAGCACGGAGGGAGGAATAAACGGCCATGAATATCGGTTGACCGTAGAGCGACAAGGCGAGAAATACGAGGCGGAGACCACGATGCTTGCGTCGGCTGACATCCTCGGGCTGCAGTTTTTCTGGATCAACATGCCTTACGACCAGGTGGCGGTGCTTCAAGGTCAATTTGCAGATAATCCGGCGGTTGACGATGAATGTTACTGGGTCAAGATTTACCGTAACGGGGAGATTTATCAATGGCAGGAAATTGATGACCGCGGGGCTTTTGGAGGCGTAGGGACTTTCACGGCGATGACTTCACGGCGCGATACGGATGAGGAAGATGATTCGACGGTGCTCTATGACGGCGACGTCATGACCGTAGAGATTTATACCATTACCCGCAGGATGCACAATTATTTGGAGGCTATCGGAAACGATAGTAATGGTCCGGCGCTTTTTTCCGGTAGTCGGGTCCTGGGCTACTTCATGGCTTCGACACCGGCGAAAGCTTCAGTTACCTTTCATCCTGACGAAGTGTAGGTTACTCGCGGAGGATATCAGTTATGTGAGCTGATAAAAGGCCTCGGAGTCGGTCGGGGTCGGGTATGCGGATGTGTTCGGCAAGTATTTTGGCGCGGAATGATGTCAGGAGGATTGCCCGGATTCGTTCGGGCGAATCATGGTTTGCGCGGGCAGTGTTTTCAATCCATTGCTTATTGGCTATTTTGCTGTTGATGAATTCGTCAAGGAGCTTTTCTTGCTGAGCGCGTTTAGCTTTTGAGGTCAATTGGCGGTCAATTTCTTCATGATGGAAATTTTCGCCGTCAAGGTCAATGATGAAGAGGTCAAAGTCCTCAACTATATGGCGAATCATGTCGGTTTCGACGTGGAAATCGTAGGCAAGGACGTCATAGTCAAGTTCAGCGCGCAGTTGTGGATCTTCGGCCAAGCGTTCGAGAATCATCATGTAGACGCCATAACCGGCGGCGCCATATTTCATGCGGAGTTTGATTACGTTGGCTTTGTTGCGTTCGTTGGATGAGTGGCGGAAAGTTTTCATTTAATTAGTAATTAGAAATTTTTTTGCAAAGATACGAACGCGGGGAGGTGCAAAACCGCAAAAAAAATGAAAAATTAAAAATAAAAAATGCAAAATTATTTTTTTGCGGGATTCGGATTTTTTTATTAACTTTGTGGCATTAAATTATAGTAAACCTCATTAACCATAAAAACAGAAATGCGTTTAGTCATTGAACCGAATTATGCCGACCTGTCACGTTGGGCCGGAAATTATGTTGCCGCATGTATCAATGCCGCTAATCCTACAGCAGAAAAGCCTTTTGTTCTTGGTCTTCCGACCGGCTCCTCACCCCTTGGGATGTATCGTCGCCTCGTAGAACTCCATAAGGAGGGTAAGGTAAGCTTCAAGAACGTTGTTACGTTCAATATGGACGAATACGTGGGTATTCCTCAGAATCACGAGCAGAGCTATCACACGTTCATGCACGAAAACTTCTTCAATCATATCGACATCCCCGCCGAGAACGTCAATATCCTCAACGGAAATGCTGAAGATCCGGAAGCTGAATGTGCCCGTTATGAAGCGAAAATCGAATCATACGGCGGCATTGACCTTTTCCTTGGCGGAGTAGGTCCCGACGGACATATCGCGTTCAATGAACCGGGCTCAAGCCTGACGTCCAAGACCCGCATGAAGACCCTGACTCAGGACACCATCATTGCAAACAGCCGCTTCTTTGACAACAACCTTGACTTAGTTCCGAAGACTGCTCTCACCGTGGGCGTCGGTACCGTTATGGCCGCCAAGAAGGTTATGCTTTTGGTTAACGGCCACAACAAGGCCCGTGCCCTGAAACACGGAGTAGAAGGGGGCATCTCTCAGATGTGGACCATTTCAGCTCTTCAGCTTCACCCCCACGCAATTATCGTGGCTGACGAAGACGCTTGCGCCGAGCTGATGGTTGGTACCTATCGTTACTTCAAGGATATTGAGAGCGCAAATCTCAATCCTGATTCACAGCTTTAAAAAATTTTTATGTCGGTAGGGACGCGACATATCGCGTCCCTACTATTATATTACATTGG
Source organism: uncultured Porphyromonadaceae bacterium (assembly GCA_947176925.1). Taxonomy (GTDB): domain Bacteria; phylum Bacteroidota; class Bacteroidia; order Bacteroidales; family Muribaculaceae; genus UBA3263. Next base: position 1,065 of record CAMWSN010000009.1, on the reverse strand, counting down.
ATAAATCTGACAAACCTCCGGTCCTTTTAGGATTTACGGGACTGGCAGCGCTGACATTTGGAATGATGGTCGGCGCGGGAATTTTTAATATTCCGCAAAACATGGCAGTGGGTGCCGGTGCCGGCGCCGTGATTCTATCCTGGCTGATTACGGCAGCGGGGATGCTGCTCTTGGTGTTTACATTTAAGAAGTTGACCGATCTGCGCCCTGACCTTGACGCGGGAATCTATCAGTATTCCGCCGAGGGTTTCGGGCCGTTTTTGGGCTTTAACATGGCCTGGGGGTACTGGCTCTGTACGGCGTTTGCCAACGTGGCTTACGCGGTGATGCTCAATGACACGGTCGGTGCATTTCTCCCGGAGTTGCTTGACCACGGGTGGGCTACCATGATTTTCGGAATAACCCTGATCTGGCTATATTATTTTATAGTTGCTTCGGGGATGAAGACGGCCAAGGTGTTGATCGTAGTTCTTTCAGTGGTAAAGATTGCGGCTATATTGTTTATTATAGTCCTCTTGGGCCTGAATTTCCACTATGACACCTTTAGTTTGGGCGATTTCTCGGACGCTTCGGGATTGATAGATCAGGTTAAGAGTACGATGTTAGTGACCCTATGGTGTTTTATAGGGATTGAGGGCGCATCGATGATGAGCGGTCGCGCCAAGCGTTCGTCTGACGTCGGTCGCGCCACCGTCGCCGGCTTTTTTGCGGCGTGGATTCTCTATGTGCTTGTCTCAGTGTTCTGTTACGGGGTGATGAGCCGGGCTGAGTTGGCCGGATTGGAAGACCCCTCGGTTGCATATTGCCTGAGGGAGGTCATCGGTCCGTGGGCTTACTGGTTAGTGATTCTCTCCGTAATCGTCTCATTGGGCGGAGGCTGGGTCGCGTGGACCTTGGTTTGCGCGGAGGTTCCCTACGCGGCGGCTCGCGTGAAAATTTTTCCGCGCTCATTTTTGCGTTTGAACCGACGTCAGATGCCGGCCTATGGATTGTCTATTTCCAGCGTAGTCATGACGCTGTTTTTGCTCTTGGTGATGACTGCAGACGATGTCTATCTTTCGGCAC